>WLMQ01000123.1 GCA_009700145.1 Actinomycetota bacterium | reverse complement strand
GCCCTCGGAGTCGGATTCTTCCTCGTTCGTAAAGTCCTCGCTGAAGATCAGGGTTCGCCCAAGATGCGCGAAATCGCCAAAGCCATTCAAGAAGGTGCCTTGGCTTACCTCAAGCGCCAGTTCAAGACCATTGCGGTCATCTTGGTGCCGTTGGCTGCCATCGTGTTCGTCACCTCAACCAAGATCCTGAAGCCAAGTGGTGAAGTTGCTTTGTCATTTGGTCAAGCGGGATTGTGGCGCACCGTAGCCTTTGTTTTGGGCTGTTTCGCCTCGGGTCTGACCGGTTATATCGGTATGACCTTGGCAACCCAGGGCAACGTTCGTACCGCTGCTGCTGCTTTGAGTGGCAGCATGCCGCGAGCCCTCACCGTTGCATTCCGCACGGGTGGTGTGGCCGGTATGTTCACCGTTGGTCTTGGTCTTCTTGGTGCCACTGGCATCATCATGGCCTTCCAAAACACCTCATCAGTGATCCTCGTGGGCTTCGGCTTCGGTGGCTCGCTCTTGGCACTCTTCTTGCGTGTTGGTGGCGGAATTTTCACCAAGGCTGCCGACGTCGGCGCCGACTTGGTGGGCAAGGTCGAAGCAGGTATTCCTGAAGACGATCCCCGTAACCCCGCAACCATCGCCGACAATGTGGGCGACAACGTGGGTGACTGCGCCGGTATGGCTGCCGACCTCTTCGAGAGCTACGAAGTCACCTTGGTGGCCTCGATCATTCTCGGCGTGGCTGCATTCAACTCAATCGGACTCAACCCTGCACTTGGCTTGGTGTTCCCCTTGGCCGCTCGTGCCATTGGTGTCATCGCTTCAATTGCTGGCGTTTTCGCGGTGAAGGCCAAAGAAGACGAAACCGATGCCTTGAAGCCCATCAACCGTGGCTTCTTGGTCGCTGGTGTCTTGACCCTGATCGGAACTTTGGCTTTGGCTCTGGCGTACGTCGGCAACGACAAGTACACCGGAACCGACACCAAGATCACTGCCCTCAGTGGCGCTGGTTGGCGAGTGTTTGGTGCTGTCGCCATTGGTTTGATCTTGGCGCAGATGGTGTCACGCCTCACCGAGTACTACACCAGCACGCATTACCGTCCGGTGAAGGAAATCGCTGAGTCCACGCAGACCGGTCCGGCCACCGTCGTGTTGTCGGGTACCGCATTCGGTCTCGAAAGTTCGGTGTACGCCGTTATTGCCATTGCGATTGCTATCGGTGCTGCCATCGGTCTTGGTGGCGGAAACCTCACCTTCAGCTTCTACCTCGTCGCCTTGTGCGGTATGGGAATGTTGGCAACAACTGGCGTCATCGTTTCTGAAGACACCTTCGGCCCCGTCAGCGACAACGCTGCCGGTATCGCTGAAATGTCTGGTGAATTCCACGGTGAACCCGAAAAGATCATGGTTGCCCTTGACGCAGTGGGCAACACCACCAAGGCAGTGACCAAGGGCTTTGCTATTGGTTCAGCAGTTATTGCTGCTGTGGCCTTGTTTGCCTCGTTCATCGAGACTGCTGGTGCAAACCTGAAAGACGACATGGGCGTGCCACTCGTTGATAGCGTCAAGAAGCTTGCGGACGGCGTATTCAAATTGCCGCAACTGGCAATCAACGTTGCTGAGCCCAAGATTTTCATTGGTCTCTTGATCGGTGGAGCAGTTCCGTTCTTGTTCTCAGCCCTTGCAATTCGTGCCGTGAGCCGTACCGCTGGAGTTGTTGTCCAAGAAGTGCGCAACCAGTTCGCTGACGGCGGCATCATGGCCGGCACCAAGCAGCCCGACTACGGCCCCGTCATCGACATCTGCACCAAGGCTTCGCTGCGTGAACTCACCACCCCAGCCTTGCTGGCCGTGTTGACACCGGTCGTCATTGGTTTCGGAATCGACTGGAAAGCCCTCGGCGCATTCTTGGCCGCGGTCATCTTGGTCGGTCAGTTGATGGCCAACTACCTCAGCAACGCTGGTGGAGCCTGGGACAACGCTAAGAAGTACATCGAAGACGGCAATCATGGCGGCAAGGGCAGCGATGCTCACAAGGCCGCTGTCATCGGTGACACGGTTGGTGACCCGTTCAAGGACACCGCTGGTCCGGCATTGAACCCACTCATCAAGGTGATGAACCTGGTTTCATTGTTGATTCTTCCCGCGATTATCACGCAGGCCGACAACGGCATCCGTTACGTCGTTGCTGGCGTCGCTTTGCTCATCCTGATCGGAGCAGTCATCTTCTCTGGTCGTCGTTCAAGCGGAATCGCTTCGTTGACCGACGGAAAACCTGCAGAATCAGTTGCTGCTCACTGATCAGCAACTTTGTAAAGAAGTGAAAGAGGCGCCCGCAAGGGCGCCTCTTTTGTTTATACGAGTGAGTGACAACTTGCGTCGATGGTTCGACAACTAAGGTCGTCACATGCTTGCTTTGTTCAATGTTGAGTCGTGGCTACAAAGTGGCGGACTGTTTTTATTGGCCGCCATCGTGTTCGCCGAATCGGGGTTGCTTGTCGGATTCTTTCTGCCTGGTGACTCGTTGTTATTCATCGCTGGTTTCTTAACCTCTTCTGCTGGCCCAGCTGCTCTCGGCGTGAAGGCTGATTCGCTCCCTTCGTTACCTCTTGTTGCCATCGTGGTTGCGCTCGCCGCAATTCTTGGCGACCAAGTTGGCTACCTGTTTGGCCAGCGCGTTGGACCAAGCCTGTTCCAACGCAATGAAAGTCGCCTGTTCAAACCATCGCATGTGCAAAAGGCTCACGACTTCTTAGAAAAACACGGATCAAAAACAATTGTGATGGCGCGTTTCGTTCCTGTTGTGCGCACCTTCGCCCCCATTGTTGCTGGCGTCGGCAAAATGAATTACCGCACATTCATTACCTACAACATCATTGGTGGAGTTGTTTGGGGAGTTGGCATCACCACACTTGGTCACTACCTCGGGGACATTTCTTGGGTCAAAGACAACATTGAATTGGCTTCGCTGGCAATTGTGGTGATTTCAGTTGCGCCCATGCTTTTTGAAGTGATCCGCCACCGTCGCGCCAATCGCAAGTAACGAATTTCGCTGGCAGACTAAACGCTATGAGTAATAACGCCGTTCGCTATTTGAGCCTCGAGTGGATCGATGCTCTTACCAAAGCTGTTGCAGCCAATGAGGCAATCGCTGCGGTTGCTGGTGATCACACAGTTGGCATTACTCAAACCGTGACCGGCGGGCCCGAAGGTGACGTCACCTATCACTTGCAAGTTGCCGATGGTCAAGCAACTTTTGGTGCCGGTGCCGCGTATCCCGAAGATGTGCGTTTTGAGCAAGATTGGGAAACAGCCACCGCTGTTGCAACCGACAAGTTAAACGCACAACAAGCCTTTATTACTGGGCGTATTCGTCTGTATGGCGATCAAGAAAAACTGGTGGCAAGTACACCAGTGTTTGCGGCACTAGATGGCGTGTTTGCCACCGTGCGCACGTTTACCGAATACCGCTAAACCGTTCGTTATTTCTTTGAAGAAATAACGGCCAAGGCAACTCCACACAATGCTCCGCCGACTAAATACGGCGAACCGATTGATACGTGGTCGTACAACACGCCAGCAAGGGCAGGGCCAGCAACTCGACCAATTGCGTTCACACCTTGTTGAAAACCGAGTGCTTCACCGCGCCGATGATCGGGAACACGACCCGATACCAAACTCGACAAGTTGGGCGTTACTAAACCTTGGCCGACTGTCAACAAAGCCAACGCCACAATTAAGAGCGGCCAATTTTTGGCAGCAGACAACACAATCAAACCGGCGCTGTTCAGAACCAAGCCAACTTGCAACGAGCGCTGCGTTCCGAGTTTGGCGTTAATGGGTCGAATCAAACCGCCTTGCACACCAACTAAAACGACGCCAACGCCAACAAATATTGCGGCAACTCCGCCCTCGGTTAAACGAAAGCGATCACCAGCAAGAAGTGAAAAGGTTGCTTCAAATCCGCTGAAAGCAACGATGGCAGTGAAGCCAGCAACTGCTAGTCCCCACAAACGCACTTTGGCTTCGGTGTCATTTTTGGCAGCCTCGCGAGCGGCCTGTCGCACCTCGGCTGGTCGAGTTTCTGGCAAGCGACGCCAGGCAACGATTGCGTTGATCAACGCCACTGTGCCGGCGACAAAGAACGGAATATGTTCACCGCCAAGCGAAGCCAATCCACCAAGTGCTGGACCAACAACAAACCCAACTCCGAATGCGGCCCCTAACAGACCCAGCAAACGTGGACGTTCTGAAGGAGGCGCAAGATCGGTGACTGCGCCTTGCGCGACAGCCACGCTCGCGCCCGATGCGCCATCAAGAATGCGACCCAGAAACAACACCCACAATGCACCAGCTGCGCCAGTTACAAATGAACCGACTGCCGTACCGAGCAACGAAATCATGATGACGGGTTTACGTCCGATGCGATCGGAAAGTCGTCCAAGCAAAGGTGCAAACACCAACTGTGCCAACGAGAAAGATGCGAACAACAATCCGACTTCAAGTCCGCTTGCGCCAAAACGCTCGGCATAACGGCCCAAGATCGGAACAACGATGCCAAAGCCAACAAGATCAAGCGCAACGGTTAGCCAAATCGTGCCAAAACCTTGCGGCAAAGGGACCTTGGCGGCTTTTTCACGAGGACTAGCAGACTTCTTTGACACGATGATTCACCATACGTCAACGACGGACAGTTGTACCTGCTTTATTCGTTTCGACAATCCAACCAGCAGCGGTCAATTCAGCTCGAAGCGCATCAGCTGCGGTGAAATCTTTAGCAGCGCGGGCAGCGTCAAGAGCGGCGGCCTTGTCGGCAATGTCTGATGGAACTTCGGAAGCTTGCTTGAGGTCTAAACCAAATGCTCGGCAAATCTCGATCACAGCAGCCGACAACGAGGCTGCACTCTGATCGTTGGCATCGAGCGCTGCATTAGATCGCCGAACTGTTTCAAAGAGCAATGCAACTGCGGACGAAGTGTCGAGATCGTTATCCATGAATTCGCGGAACTTTGCAATGACTTCTGAGTCCGGCGTGGCGCCTTGCGACACAGCCGACGTACGCGCCGCAAAAGAATCAAGTCCGGCCAAAGCATTCACTGAAGCATCAATGTTGTCTTGACCAATACGAACTGGACCGCGGTAGTGCGTTTGCAACAAAACCAAGCGATAGGCGCGCGGATCGTAATGATCAAGTAGATCAAGAAGGTTGGCCACATTGCCCAAACTCTTCGACATCTTTTCGCCTTCGGTGTCAACGACGAAACCGTTGTGCATCCAGTGATTGGCGAACGTCTTTCCGAGAGCAATCGCTTGGGCGCGTTCGTTTTCGTGGTGCGGAAACTTGAGATCCATACCGCCACAATGCAGATCGAATCCTTCACCCAAGATGTCGAGACTCATCACGACACATTCGCTATGCCAACCGGGTCGACCTTCGCCCCACGGTGACGACCATGCTGGCTCACCAGGTTTGCTGAACTTCCATAAAGCAAAGTCGGCGGGATTCTTTTTGTTGCCCGCGCCAAAGACTTCGCGATCGCCGCCACCCGACAACATGTCGTCAAGACTTTGGTGCGCAAGTAGTCCGTAATCGGGCACGTTCAACACATTGAGATAGACACCATCTTCAGTGACATAGGCGTTGTCTCTGTTAATGAGCTCGCCGATCATGTCGACCATAGATTCGACGTAGTCAGTCGCGTGCGGCACATCGGTGGGGCGCTGAACATTGAGTTTGCCCATCGCCTTGAACCACACGTCTTCGCACTTATGGGT
>WLMQ01000122.1 GCA_009700145.1 Actinomycetota bacterium | reverse complement strand
TAGCTGCTCTACCATTCGTAGCAACCATCGTCGTGATGTTGATCTTTGCCAAGCACACGCGTCAACCAGCATCGTTGGCCCGGCCTTTCATTCGCGGACTGAAATAATCAATCTCAATTTCTATTTTCTTTTAGGGAGTTAGTCATGAAAGCAGTGTGGTACGATAATCCGGGTGGGCCCGAGGTTTTGGTCTATGGAGATCGTCCTGATCCGTCGGCTGGCACTCATGATGTTGTCGTGAAAGTTCATACTGCCGCGGTCAATCACCTTGATGTGGTGCAACGTAATGGTTGGTTCACGATGCCTGGATTCACATACCCGCATATTGCTGGTATGGACGTCGCTGGTGAGATTGTCGCCATTGGTTCGCAGGTTGATCCATCGCTTGGTTTATCAATTGGCAACCGTGTCGTTGTTGATCCGTCACTCGCAGGTGTTAACCCCGGTTCGGTATATGCGGGCATGGGCGACATCTATGGCGAACTCGGAATTATCGGTGCGACTGTTGCTGGCGGCTACGCCGAACTGTGTGTTGCACCGGCAACTCATGTGTACAAGATCCCTGATGTCATGTCGTACGACGACGCAGCAACCTTCCCGACCTGTTACCTCACAGCGTGGCACGCATTGTTTGAAGTGGGTGGCTTGAAGGCCGGCGAGACCATCATGATTCATGCTGCTGGAAGCGGAGTCAGTGTTGCCGCGATTCAACTCGCCGTTGCTGCTGGCGCAACCGTGTTGGCAACTGCCGGAAGTGAAGAGAAGTGCAACAAAGCGATCACGCTTGGTGCGAGTGCAGTGTGCAACAACCGCACCGAAAATGTCACGGGCTTTGCACGAGGCGCAACGGCGGGTGCGGGTGTCGACATGGTATTCGATCATGTTGGGCCAGCCTTGTGGGCCGACTCGATGTTTGCATTGAAGCCCCGTGGCCGTTTGGTCAACTGCGGCAATACCACTGGTGACACTGCAACCATTCCGTCGCTTGGCTTCATGTTTCATATGGGTATTCGGATTCTTGGTAGTGATCCGTATCTTCCCGAAGAATTCGGCAAGGCATGGAGCACGTTCTGCAACGGTTCATTCCAAAAAGTGATCGACTCAACATTTGCGCTCAAAGACGCGGCGGCTGCACAGAGCAAAATGCAGAATAACGATGTCTTCGGCAAGATTCTTTTGAAGCCGTGAAATAGACATGGCCATTGTCGAACGCGACGCTCCGTATCCCGAGCTGAAAAAAAGTCATACTGCTGCTCATAAGGGCACACCATGGTCCGACTTCAAGCCACCGGCCTCGGCGCCGGTCTGGAACATTATTCAGGGCTTTGGTAACTACTGGCTCTTGATGGCAGCCATTGAACTTGGTGCTTTTGACACTCTGCAAAAAATTGGTCCGTGCCCACTCGAACCACTCGCTGAAGCAACGGGACTGTCACGTCGAAGTGCGCTGTTCTTGTTTGATGGTCTTGTTGCCATCGGAATGATCGAGCAATATCGCGATGTCTACAAGCTCGGTGACCTTGCCTCGCGGTATCTTACGAGCGACGCTGTGGCCAGTATGGCTGATCTGATTGGTGTTGCTCCTGGGCCATTAGAAAACTGGGAAGAACTCGCCGAAACTTTCCGTCGCGGAACACCAAGACAGCCCATTGAAAATGATCCAGAGGGTTTTTACGTACCGCTGGTTGAAGCGACGTATCCAACGATGTTGCGGGCCGCGACGCGCGCCGACCTGAAGATCGGTTACAGCCGTACGCCTAACTTACGACTACTCGATCTTGGTGCTGGTGGAGCGCCGTGGTCGGTTGCGATTTTAAGCCAAAACCCAACCGCAACAACCGTGGTCAACGACTACGAAGGTGTTTTAGAAGTTGCCAAGCGTCGTATTGCTGCGGCAGGAATTGCCAATCACGAATCGCGTGTTGAATATTTGCCTGGCGATTTTCATACCGTTGAACTTGAGCCCAACTCATTTGACATGGTTATTCTTGGGCACATCTTGCGCACCGAAGGTGACGAAGGTGCCCAACACATGATTGACCGTGCCTTTGCAGCATTGCGACCTGGCGGACGAGTCATCGTGAGCGACTACTTCCGTGATAACACCCGTAAGTTCAATCCGTTTGGTGTGTTGATGGGAGTCACGATGGTGGCAGCAACACGTCAAGGTCACACATTCACCAACGAAGAAGTAACGGCGTGGATTCGGGCGACGGGATTTGAAGCCTTGCGCCTCATCGAGCCCATTGGTTTCAATTCAATGTACGTCGCTAGCAAACCTGAGTAATTACAGCTAATTATCTAGATCCGGAGAAAACCATGAGCGATCAACCAATTTCTATCGACACCATCATTCGCGGTTGGTATGTCGTAACCATGAATAAGACCCGCGACATCATTCGCAATGGTGCAGTGGCCATCGATAAGGGAGCGATTGTTGGGGTTGGTAAATACTCAGATATTTCCCGCACATACACAGCCAAAGAAACAGTGGGCGGCGATCGGTTCGTGGTGACACCCGGAATGGTGAATGCACATATTCACATCACCGGCGAACCACTCACACGTGGCTATGTTCCGGACGACACTCCCTTTGAAGAGAACGTGTTTATGTGGCTGTGCCCGTTGTATTCGGTTTTCAATGCCCGCGAAGAAAAGATGTCGGGTCAATTGGCATCAATAGAAATGCTCAAGAGTGGAACAACATCATTCCTCGAGGCTGGAACGATTCGCTTCATGGATGAAGTTGTTGAAGGGCTCGTTGACATCGGTATTCGTGGTCGTGTGGGTCGCTGGACTTGGGATCTTCCACCCGAACCCGATGTGTACAAGCAAAATACCGATGAAGCTATTCGGAGTCTTGAAGAATCAATTACGAAATACCGCTCAATCGCTGGTGGTCGCATCCAGTCGTACAGCACGCTTGTCGGGCACACCACGTGTTCAGATCCGTTGTGGAAAGCCGCGCGTGCGCTGGCTGATGAACACGGTGTGGGCATGAGTTTCCACATGTCGCCTGCCAAGCTTGACCCCGAAGGTTTCCTTGAAGAGTTCGGGCAGCGTCCCATGATTCACCTGGCAGAAATTGGGGTCTTGAAAGACGACGTGTCAATTACGCACTGTGTTCAAGTCGATAATCAAGAACTTGCAGTCATGGCCGAGACCGGCGTTTCTGTTGCTCACTGTCCGACGACTGCATTGAAGGTCAGTTATGGCGTCACCCAAGTGGGCAAGATGCCCGAAATGGCGATGGCTGGCATCAACTTAGGTATCGGTACCGACGGCAACAACGCATCGAACTATTCAGACCTCATGCGTGCCACGTACTTAGTTGCTGGGTTGTTTAAAGATGCACGAACTGATCCGCAGATGTTCCCCGCTGAAAAAGCCTATGAAATGGCCACGCTCGGTGGCGCACGAGCAATGAATGCTCAAGATGAAATTGGTTCACTTGAAGTCGGCAAAAAGGCCGATGTTGTCTTGCACGACACCGATCGTCCTGAATGGCGTCCATTGCTGAATGTCATGAACCAACTCGTGTGGTCGGCCGATGGTCGGGGAGTGCACACAGTTTTTGTTGATGGCAAAAAGGTCGTTGAAGCCGGCCGTATGTTGACCATTGACGAAGATCGTTTCTGGGCGCAGTGTCAAGAAGCTGGCGAGGCCATCACGGCACGTTCGGGCTTGCCCGACAAATCTAAGTACCCGATTCTTTGAGAATCGCGAACATTGGATGACAATGAGCAACAACATCACCCTTGAAGCCGAGATCACGCCGGGTATGCCGGTGCAACAAGTGATCGAACTCGCGCGACTCGCTGAAGACGTTGGGTTTGATCGCCTCGGAATTTCTGATGTGGTGTTTTGGCACGATTGCTTCATGTTGCTGGGACTTGTTGCCCAGTCAACAACGCGAATCGAGCTTGGTCCGATGGTGACTAATCCGTATTCGCGTCACCCAGCGGTGTTAGCCGGCATTGCGGCAACTTTGCACGATGTGTCAAACGGCCGAGCATTTATGGGTATGGGTGTTGGTGCCGGACTTGAAGCGGTCGGCGAAACGTATCCGCGACCAGTTGCTCATGTGCGCGATGCGGTCACCGTGATGCGGTCGTTGTTGCGTGGTGAGACTGTCAATTATCAGGGTGAAACGATTACGGTCAATGACTCGCGATTGCAGCACGTAGATCCATCAAACCCTGCGCATGTTCCGATGTCGATTGGTACTCGCAGCCCACAGATGATGCGTTTGGCTGGCGAGATTGCTGATATCGCTCTTGTTGGTGGTCGCTATCTGTCTCCGTCACTCGCTGCGAATTATCGCTCGTTCATTGCTGAAGGCGCACAACGAGTCGGTCGTGATATTGCGTCAGTCGAAGTTGCACCTCGAGTGACGCTGTGCGTTTCATCAGACGGCGATCTGGCGCGTCGTAGTGTGAAGCGTTATGTGGCGCACTACATCGCACTCATCCGTCCCGCCGAACTAAACGAACGTATGGGACTAGACGCCGATTGGTATTCGCGAGTTGATGCGGCCCTTGCGCGTTCAACCGGTTGGTACTTCGATCACGATCGTTACGACGACCCCGAAATCTTTTCGCTGATCGCCGACGAACTAGTGACGAGCTTTGCAATCGTCGGCACGCCCGATGAATGCAAAGACCTTGCCCGTGGCATTTTGGACCTGGGCTTTAACAGCATCAGCATGAACTTGTCATTCCCCGTCGGCAACGGCATGTATCAAGGTCTTCGCGACACCCTTGAAGGTTTTGGCACTGTTATTGATGCAGTACGTTCAGGTCGCTGAAACTTCTAGCCGTTATCACGTGGATTGACTGTGACTCCTGGGGTCACGATGTGATCAATTGATGCCAACATGTCAGAACTCAGTGGCGTCGCTGCGACTGAACACAAGTCACGAGTTTGTTCGGGTGTACGTGGGCCGATGAGCGCCGTCGCCACTGCGGGATGCGAAATAGTAAACCGCAAGGCCATTTCGGTCATTGTCATGCCATGCTCACTGGCAAGAGTAGTCAGTCGTCGAACAAGATCAGTTTTGCTTTGACGCATGTTCTGATCATTGAAATCAAAATGATCACTCTCGCGTTTTGCTCGTGAGCTGTCATCGGGATCAACGGCAGGGGACGTCTCCGATGTGTATTTGCCAGTGAGCCAACCGCCATTCAGTGGAGCCCAAACTATCAATGAAATATTGTTCTCAATCGCGAATTGGCTGATACCCGTCTGGGTGTTCTCAATACCTCGACACAATATTGAATAAGGCGGTTGCTCGGTCACTGGGGGAGTCAAGTTGTTGTCCCGACACACAGTGATGATTTCATTCAATAATTGAAGAGGAAAAGTAGATGTGCCCCACGCTCGAATTTTTCCGGCCTCAACAAGATCGTGCATCGCCGTCACCGATTCAAGAAGCGGTGTCAAAGGGTCGGGTCGATGCATCTGATACAGGTCAATGATGTCAACTCGTAGTCGGCGCAAACTGTTATCGCATGATTCAGTGATCCAGCGGCGTGACAGCCCACGATGTTGTGGGTCATCATCGAATGGATTGCCAACCTTGGTCGCGATGACATACGAATCGCGTGAGTGGCTGTCCAATCGCTCGTGCAAAATCTTGCCTAGAAAGGTTTCGCTGGTGCCACGGTCGTACATGTCGGCGGTATCAAACACGTGTGGACCCGGGGTATTGAAATAGATATCAACGATCTCGGCACACGAATCGATGTCGGGGTTGCCCCACGCACCAAACATCATGGTGCCGAGCGAATAGAACGGCGCTGAGTGAAAGAAACTACTCAAGGCCGGCTTGAGCTAAAAAG
>WLMQ01000121.1 GCA_009700145.1 Actinomycetota bacterium | reverse complement strand
TCTTGTTAGCCCCGCAGGTTTTGCAAGAAGTGTTGCACTATGACCACAGCAAAATTTCATTTGTGGTCATAGCGCGGCCTCTGACATTCGCTATCGTCGCTCCTCTTGCAAGCTTGATCACGATTCGTATTGGCGAACGCGCCATGGGGATGGCCGGCGGACTCTGCGTGGTCGCATCAATGTTGTCGTTCGGAATAGTTGGACCTGGAACTGGTTTGATGCTCATGTTGTTTGCACTTGGATTGTCGGGTGCAGGCATCGGAATGGCGAGCCCCGCAATGACTTCACTCGTTGCGAATGCGGTCAATGAAAATGACCTTGGCGTTGCGGGCGCCATGCAACAATTGATGACGCAAATGGGCGCGGTGTTTGGATCGGTCGTGATGACAACGGTTCAGCAAGGTGTAGGTGGAGGAGAGCCCACGCCGGCTTCGTATCGCGCTGCGTTTCATGTCGCCGCGGGAGTCGCGTGCGTTGCAATCTTTACAGCATCCCGCGTGCGCTCAACCCCGCGAACATAGTCACACTTCATTGTGATTCTGGTGTCGTTTTATTCGGTAATACCGAATAAAACGACACCAGAATCACGAGGGATTATTCCGTGATGGCCTTGATTTCGTCGGCGACCTTGGCAGTGATGTCGCTTTGCGGAATCGCGGTCTGCATTGCCATCATCTTCATCATGTCGCCAGCAACCTTGATCTTGCCGCCCATGAAAGCTTGCATCGCAGCAGCCTGATCGTTGAGTCCGAAAATCTGACGGGCAGTTGCCCAGTCGGTGGTGACAACAGCATCGGGATTTTCGAGTTCGCCGAGTTCAACTTCCATCTCGCCGGACGAGGTGTCCATGTAGCTCTTGATGGAGCCGTCACCAAAAGGAACATCGGTGATGACCTGATTGATACGGATCACTGCAGTGATCTTGGGAGCCTGACCTTGGTACTTGGCACGGATGGCCTTGGCGGCATCCATCCATTCATCGGAAAGAAAAGGAAATGTCATGTGTCAGACAATAGTCCCGACTTCTCTTTATGGTCGCAACGTGATCGCACTCGTCGAAACATCGTCAAGGAAAGCATGGTCGATCTGCACGCCCGTGCCCGAGCCTTTAGGCAGGCGTACCTGCCCGTTCTTGAGACGAATGGGGTCGGTGACAACGTCTTTCTTCCAGAAGCGCTCTGACGCCGAAACATCGCCCGTAATGGTGAAATTAGGTAGCCCAGCCAGCGCCAAGTTCATAGCTCGGCCGATTCCGGTCTCGAGCATGCCACCACACCAGACTGGAATTCCGCGCTCGCGACAGACATCGTGAATGCGGACGGCCTCGAGGTAGCCCCCGACGCGGCCGGCCTTGATATTGACGATCGAGCAGGCGCCACGCTCGATGGCATCAACGGCGGCAAGTGACGACACGATTGATTCATCAAGGCAAATTGGCGTACCAACTTGTTTGGCGATGAGTGCATGACCCGTGATGTCATCTTCGGGAAGCGGTTGTTCAATGAGTAACAAGTTGAAGGGATCGAGTTGTGCGAGCAGTGGTCCGTCGTTGCGAGTGAATGCGGTGTTGGCGTCAACCTGAAGTGGAACGTGATCACCAAAGGTTTGACGAATGACGCGCACGGGTTCAATATCCCAACCTGGTTCAATCTTCAACTTGATGCGCGCATAACCCTCGTCGAGGTATCCACCAACTGTTGTGACGAGTTCATCAATCGAATTGGCAATACCGACTGAAACTCCCGATGGGATGATTTCATTCACCGAACCCAAATGGGAAGCGAGTGAAACATTGTTGGCACGCAGTTGCGCATCGAGAACCGCCGCTTCGAGCGCAGCCTTGGCCATGCGATGGTCTTTGACCGGTTCAAGGATATGGGCCACATCGTGAGCCGACATACGCGCACCGTTGAACGCAAACAACCGCGGTATGAGGTGATGAATCATGACGTGTTGCGAACCTTCGACATATTCACTCGAATACAACGGGTCATTACCCGAAACACATTCGCCCCAACCGACATGCGAATCGGTTTCAACACGAACCAACAAAATGTCGCGCGAGTTCTCAGTACCAAAAGAGGTACGAAACGGAGTCACCAAAGGCAATGAGATACGGCGCAATTCAATAGAACGAATGGAGATTGGTTCAAGGTTGTCAATCATGACTGGCCCTTCATGTTGTGTCTCGGGGTGAGCGTATACGAGCCATCTTCTGTGAAGCCGGTGACTTCATGAGTTTCAAATGATTGTGAGAGCTGCTCGCGTATTGTCAAACGCCAAGCACGAGCAGCATCGGGGTCGGCACGGCGTAGCTGCACGATGTCTTCGGGTGTTGCCACGACAATCGCCTCAGCTGCATTTCCGCGAACACGTTCAGCGCCGATATCCCATCGAGCAAGTAAACGATCGGTTTCATCGTCGCCATTGATGTCGTCATTGAGCGGTCCGTAAAAGTTGATATGAAACTCGACAGCGTTTGCGCCAAGGCGTTCAATGTTGAACCAGGCATTGCGGCGAACAAGCGGATCAAAAGTCCACGTGATTGCACTGAGCCCAGCATCTAGTGCCCACTGTTTCTGATGGTTCTTCATTGCGGTGCCAAGCCCAGAGTTCTGCAGAGTGGGCACAACGCCAGTGATATGCGAATGTAAACACCAATCGTCACGATGCCGCGCCAACATACCGAACGAGCACGCAACCATGGTCTCGTGACCGCTGGCGTCGGTGCTGAATGCCCCCGAGATATACCCGCCAGAGTGTGAAAGAGCCATCAGATAGTCGGCACTGACCATGGCACCTGTGCCCGGCCCCCACACCAAGTCGGCACAAGCCTGCAGATGTTGCATCTCGTCGAGGCGATGCAACACACGGATGGTCAAAGAACTCACATTCCGAGCCTAGAGGGTGACGAGAAACCACCCTGTGACGACAGTTTTGAACGAAATGTCAAATGCATTCGTCAGTAAAGGTGGCGACCGACCAACATGATGGGTACCTATGGCACGCATTCTTGTCTCCGAAGAAATTGCCGACGGTGGTCTCGACCGCCTGCGGGCAGCTGGACACATCGTCGACGTACAACTCGACCTAACCCCAGAGACGCTTCCAGCGGCTCTTAAGGGGGCTCATGCGCTCATTATTCGCTCAGCAACCCAGGTCACCGCGGAAGCCCTTGAGTTCGCTGACGAGCTCATTGTGGTTGGTCGTGCCGGCATCGGACTTGACAATGTCGATGTTGAAGCCGCCACTCGTCGCGGCGTCATGGTTGTCAATGCTCCGCAAAGCAACATCGTCTCAGCAGCCGAGCACACCATGGCTTTGCTCATGGCATGCGCGCGCAATGTGCCTCAAGCCCATGCAGCGTTGAAGGCTGGTCGTTGGGAGCGCAGCAAGTGGGAAGGTGTTGAACTTGCCGACAAGACTCTCGGAGTCATCGGCCTTGGCCGCATCGGCAAGTTAGTTGCACAGCGCGCTTTGGCGTTCGGTATGCGCCTGGTTGCCTACGACCCATTTGTTTCTGAAGAACGTGCTCGTCAAATGAATGTTGAAATGATGAGCCTCGATGACGTGATTGCACAAAGCGATTTCATCACGGTGCACTTGCCTAAGACCAAAGAAACCAAAGGCATCATCGGTCGCGAAATTTTAGCTAAGGCCAAACCCGACCTGCGCGTGATCAACGTTGCTCGTGGTGGCATCGTTGATGAGGCCGCACTCGCTGAAGCAGTTGCTTCTGGACAAATTGCCGGTGCCGCTCTTGACGTGTTTGATGTTGAGCCCTGCACCGACAGCCCGCTGTTTGCCCTTGACAACATCGTTGTCACACCGCACCTTGGTGCGAGTACTCGTGAGGCTCAAGATAAAGCTGGCGACACCATTGCCGACATGGTGAAGTTGGCTCTTGCCGGTGACTTCGTGCCGTTCGCTGTAAACGTGTCGGCCGCAGAAGCTAACGAAACACTTCGTCCGTACTTGCCTCTTGCCGAACGCCTTGGTGGTTTGTTCGCATCATTAGTTGGTCAGTTACCTAGGCAACTTGAAATCACTGCCGAAGGCGAAATTGGTCAATACGACAATCGCATTTTGACGCTCAGTGTTTTGAAGGGCTTCTTCGGTTCGATTAGTGACGAACCAGTTTCGTACGTCAATGCTCCACAGATGGCCAAGAATGCTGGCGTTGAAATTCGCGAAACATCATCACGCGATTCGCGCAACTTCGTCAACCTCATTACGTTGCGTTGCGAAGGCCACAGCATTTCGGCCACGTTGACTGGTCGTAACGGTGAACCGCGTCTGGTCATGATCGACGATCATGCAACCGATGTTCCGCCGGCCGAAAACATGTTGGTCGTTCGTAACGATGACCGGCCTGGAGTGATTGGTGTTGTCGGAACCGTGTTAGGTAACGCGGGCGTCAACATCAACGACATGGGCGTGGGTCGTAGTTCGGTGGCAGGTTCGGCGTTGATGGTGATCGCCTCATCTGGTCCAGCACCCGATGCAGTTCTTGCCGAATTACGTGCCGCGCCTGGCATCACCAGTGTTCACGTATTAACTGCCTGAGAAATCTCGTCACGAGTTGCGATGGCAACTTGGCGGGCAGCCTCAGCAAAATCTTCGCCGTTCGAGGCGTACAAGATGGCGCGTGATGAGTTGATCATCATTCCGGTGCCGTTCGCAGTGGCACCAGCATTCACTGTGGCAACTACATCGCCACCTTGTGCTCCGATACCTGGCACCAACAACGCCATGTCGCCAACGATGCCACGCACTGTGGCAAGTTCGGCTGGATACGTTGCGCCGACAACCAGTGCAACTTCGCCCATCTTGTTCCACTGCTCGGCGGCCATGTGCGCGACGTGTTGATACATCGGTCGACCATCGCTGGTAAGCATTTGTAAATCGCCACTTCCGGGGTTCGACGTACGACACAAAACGATGACACCTTTGCCTGAGTGCGCCAAGAACGGCTCAAGCGAATCGGTGCCCAGATACGGGTTCACGGTTACGGCGTCTGCTCCGTAACGCACAAAAGCTTCGTGGGCGTAACGTTCGGCGGTCGGTCCGATGTCGCCACGCTTGGCATCCAGAATCAACACCACTTGCGGATGATTGGCTCGAATGTGCTCGCACAGTTTTTCTAACTGCGCCTCAGCACCGATAGCGGCGAAGTAGGCGATTTGTGGTTTGAAGGCGCACGCCAGATCGGCAGTGGCGTCAGCGATATCGGCGCAGAAACGAAAAATCGCATCAGGGCCTTGCAGATGTGCGGGAATCTTTGCGGGGTCGGGATCGAGTCCGACGCACAACATTGAGCCACTTGTGGCCCATGCACGATTCAGTTTGTCGTGGAAGCCCACGAAGCAGACTCAGCCCTCAACCGTGATGGCGGCAGTGGGGCACAAGTCGGCGGCTTGCTCGACTTTTTCGCGCAACTCTTCGCCCGGATTTTCGATCAGCACATAGAGGTAACCGTCGCTACGAACTTCGAAAACTTCGGGGCATACCTGCATGCATGAACCGGTCGATGCACAAATGTCAAAATCGACTGAAACCTTCATGATGTTGTCTCCCTGCTTGTTCAAACTAAGTTTGTTATTTGTGTCTGTTATTTGTGTTTGTAATTTCTGAAGATAACCCTAGTGCGCGGCGGCCGAAGTGTGGCGTTCGTGAGCCGACAGCACGGCCCGCAATGAGGCCGTCACCGTATTTTCGTCAGTTCCGACTCCCCACAACACATCGCCGTCACCATTGATGGTTTCAACGTAGGCAACAGCCTTGGCTTCTGAGCCTTTGCCGATGGCGTGTTCGGTGTAATCGACCACGTCGAGGTCGGCGCTGAGGCCGGTACGCATGGCCGATACGAATGCATCAAT
>WLMQ01000120.1 GCA_009700145.1 Actinomycetota bacterium | reverse complement strand
TACATCTACGATCCGGCTTACATGCAGACAGCAGCCTGCAAGAGTGCCATCACCTATCTCGATGGTGAAAACGGAATCCTCCGCTACCGCGGCTACCCGATCGAGCAGCTGGCCGAGAAGAGCACTTACCTCGAAGTTGCTTACCTACTCTTAAATGGCGAACTTCCAAATTCGACGCAACTCGCGACATGGAAGGACGAAGTCACGCACCACACGTACATCCACGAAAACATGCGTAAGCGTTTCGTTGACGGATTCCATTACGACGCGCACCCCATGGGCATGTTTGTGAGTTCATTGGCTGCACTCGGCACGTTCTATAACGATGCTAAAGACATCGAAGATAAGGCCAGCCGCGACAAGCAAATTTTGCGCATGGTTGCCAAGACCCCAACACTGGCTGCAATGGCGTACCGCTTTTCTGCCGGTCTTCCATTCGTTTACCCCGACAATGACTTGTCTTTCCCCGGCAACTTCTTAAACATGATGTGGAAGGTCGGCGATTACCACATTGATCCACGCCTCGAGCGGGCCATGGACGTGTTGTTCATCTTGCACGCCGACCACGAACAGAACTGCGGAACGACCGCAATGCGCGTTGTGGGCTCAAGTCACGCCGATCCGTACACCTCAGCCGCAGCAGCAGCGTCAGCGCTTTACGGTCCGCTTCACGGTGGCGCCAACGAAGCAGTTGTACGCATGCTCGAAGACATCGGATCAATCGAAAATGTTCCGGCCTTCATCGAAGAGGTAAAGAGTGGCAAGGGCAGTCGTTTGATGGGATTCGGTCACCGTGTCTACAAGAACTACGACCCCCGTGCGACCATCATCAAGAAGACTGCATACGACGTTTTCGAAGTCACTGGCAAGAACCCGCTTCTTGACATTGCACTCAAGCTTGAAGAGACCGCTCTCAGCGATCCATACTTCGCCGATCGCAAGCTGTACCCGAACGTTGACTTCTACTCGGGCCTCATTTATCAGGCCATGGGTTTCCCTGTTTCAATGTTCACGGTCTTGTTCGCTATCCCCCGCACCGTTGGCTGGCTGGCGCACTGGCAAGAACTCCTCGCCGACAAAGATCAAAAGATCAGCCGTCCGCGTCAGTGGTACACGGGTGTCGAAGCCCGCGACTACGCACCTATTGCTGCTCGCTGAACTTTACAAACTCTGAATTCATCCAGTCTCAATCCGACATCGTCGGAGATTTAGGTAGCAGACTGTCGTTGTATGAATGAGCACGATCTTTCAACCGAACGTGAAGTAGATCCGAACGCGCCTCAATCAACTGGTGGACTGCTGGTCGTTCCCAGTCGGAAGATTTCGGCGTCAGTTGGATTAGTTGCTGGTGCACTCGCCGTCACAACTGGCATGGTGGTCGCAGCACTTGGCAATGTGGCTTCGCCCATCGATGCGGTTGGAAGTTCGTTTATTGATCGAACACCTCGCTGGCTGAAAGAATTAGCAATTGATTGGTTTGGCACCAATGACAAGACTGCGCTTCGGGTCGGGATCGTGATCGTATTGATTCTCGTTTCATTGATCGGTGGTGCTTTCAGTAACAAGCGTCCTTCACCACTCGTTGGCGCAATTGTGATCTTCAGTTTCTTGGGAGCCCTCAGTGCGTCTGAACGAGCTGGCTCGACGTGGGTTTCAATCGCCGCTCCGGGTATTGGCTCAATCGTTGGTATTGCGGTTGGGCTCATCATGTTGTGGCAAATCAATAACCAGTGGCTCCTCAAGCATTTCCCCAGCGAATCGCCGGCTCCACTTGGTTGGGACCGCCGACGATTCATTCGTACGGCTTCATCGGCGAGCGTTGGTGCAGTTGTTCTAGGCGCCTTGGCCCAAAACGGCGAGCAACAGCGCGTTGACCGGATCGAGGCACAAATCCCTGATTCGTTACCGACCGCTATTGATTCGTCAAACATTTATGATGGCGAAGCCGAGCCTGGTGAACTTTTATACATCACACCAAACGCCGATTTCTATCGCATCGATACTGCACTGTCATTTCCTAATGTGAATCTCGATACCTGGAAATTGCGTATTCACGGCATGGTCGACAATGACATTGAGCTCACATATCAAGACCTTCTGGACATGCCACAAGTTGAGCGCACAATCACGATTTGTTGCGTATCAAATGATGTTGGTGGCCCGTATATCGGCAATGCAGTTTGGCAAGGTGTTTTTCTCAAGGACCTTCTTGAGCGAGCCGGTGTCAATAGCGAGGCAGAGCAAGTCTTCAGTCGCAGTATCGATGGTTGGACCAGCGGATTCCCCATCGAAGTTGCACTCGACGGTCGCGATGCAATGTTGGCGATCGGCATGAACGGCGAAGCACTCCCCCTCGAACATGGATTCCCAGCACGATTGATCGTCCCCGGCGTATACGGATATGTATCGGCGACAAAATGGATTAAAGAGATAGAGATCAACAAATGGTCCGACGCGGAGGGCTACTGGGTTCCCCTCGGCTGGTCGCGTGATGCGCCCATCAAGACTCAGTCGCGTATTGACGTCCCGCGCAAGAATCAAGAACTGCAACCGGGGGTCAACAAGATTGCTGGAGTCGCTTGGGCTCAACACACTGGTATCGAAAAAGTTGAAGTACGAATCGATAAAGGCGAGTGGATTGAAGCCACCTTGTCGGAAGATCTCAGCGACGATACGTGGCGACTTTGGACATGCGAATGGGTTGCCACAAGCGGAAAACATTCGGCACAGGTTCGGGCTACCGACAAGAGTGGCTATACCCAAACCGAAACTGTCACAAGTGTCGCTCCGGACGGAGCCACTGGTTGGCACACTCGCAAATTTGTCGTGGCCTAAATTCGCCCGGCTATTAAGCCACTCGGCATAGTTCTATATCCAAGCTTTTCGTGTCAACTGACCGACAACCATTTTGGTTCATCTCGTCGAGGGTGTCGAAGTACTTATCCCGCAAACGTGGAATCAATATGACGCGAGCGAGTTCGCGACGAAAATCTTCAGCAAGATGAACGCCGTCGGGTCGCTCTGCTTTACCTTCATCAGAATTTGGGTCACTCAAAGTATCGGCATACGGGACCATCTTGACTGAGTGCCAGTTTGAATCCCATTCATTGATCACGCCAGCCCACCGCACAAGTGCGGCAATGTCGTCCCCAAGAATTTCGGGATTATCGCGAACAGGTGGAGTTTCAAAAACCAAAACTGGCAGCCCTCTTGGAGCAACAATTGCTTCAATATCCTCTAAAAATTTGTCGAGGTCGGCTTTGTATTGATCTGAATCGGGTTCAACCCAAACATCAGATCCGGCGTATTGATAGGCCCATTGGTTCGCCACACCAGCAACTATGACAATGGCATCTACTTTTGAAGCATGATCGTGCACAAGTCGCTCGTTATTTGGGCAATAAGACACATCTTGCTGCGAGTCTTTCCGATCACGAACATGAGCGACCTTCAATAAGGGGCAACCTAAAACTCCCCCAGAAATCACTCCAAGACTTCCATCTGAAGCCTGGGCTAATGCAGTTGCAATGTTTTCTGCTGTTGAATCACCGATCACTAAAACCGAAAGCGGTCCCGTGCGGTCAACACGAATTGGCACAGCCGCATGATCAACGATTGTCGTCGACGAGGCGCTTAAAGATTCAATAACCGATGTCGTTGGAGCAATGGTCACGAGCACCTCAGGCGTTGTGTCAACCTCCGATGAAGCTGACGCAAGAATTGCACTCGCCAAGACAACGATGCCAACCAATGTCGCAACAAAAGTACTTAAGGCCCACGGTGCCGACAGCAAAACCTTGCGTTGACGAATTGGCTGTTCAATGAGCCAATAGCTCAACACTGTCAAAAGAACAGTGACAACAACCTGCACAACAAATAGAGCCGTTGGCCGCAGGTCAAGCCGATCAGAATTCAACCACACGATGACTGGCCAGTGAATCAGATACAGCCCGTAACTCACTTCGCCCACTCGCACTAGCAGAGGCAAAGACAAAAATGATTTGACTAGGCCAGCTTGTACCGCAGCAATCAAGCACACGACCGACAAGCCAGCGAACAGCGTCAACGCTCCCGAATACACCCATGAAGAATCAACCGACGAAAATCGCGCGAGGGCAATCACGCCAACCAATGGAACGATGTTCAGAGTTGACCAAGGCTTGGCTTTTTGAACCGCCAGGCGTTCAATGCGACGTCCGAATAAACATGCCAACCCCGAACCGAGCAAGAGTTCAGCAGCACGGGCATGAGTCCCGTAATAAATTTGTTCGTGACTA
The DNA here is from genome assembly GCA_009700145.1 of Actinomycetota bacterium. GTDB lineage: Bacteria > Actinomycetota > Acidimicrobiia > Acidimicrobiales > Ilumatobacteraceae > Casp-actino8. The sequence goes on along the minus strand of WLMQ01000120.1, from coordinate 1,648 downwards.
TTCGCGAACACCGTTACGATCGTTGAACCGGCGACAGCGACCAACATGACAAGGCCAATTCCGCGGCGGCGTAAACCCAATGCAAATAATCCGGCGATCAACAACGGGACAACGACATATAACTGCTCTTCAATTGATAGCGACCACAGGTGTTGTAACGGACTCGGCGACGCGAAAAGTTCGCCGTATGAATGACCCGAATAAATGAAACGCCAATTGCTGAAATACAAAGCCGCCGAAATCGCGTCACCCTTAATGCGACTGGCTTCAACGCTCGTACTTAACCAACTGGCAAGCCCGACAACACCCGCTATAACAACCAACGAAGCAGGAGCCAAGCGGCGCAAACGGCGGCCCCAAAAAGCCTTTAAATTGATACGCCCGGTGTTTTCGCATTCATTGATCAACAGTGAAGTAATCAAGAAACCCGACAACGTGAAAAATACGGATACTCCTAAAAAACCACCTGGCAGCCAATTCAGACCTGAGTGATAAATAATCACCAAGATGACGGCAACGCCACGCAAACCGTCCAGCCCGCGATGATGCGCGAGCGATGCTCGTTGTTGAGTTTCCTCAGTCACCGGCAGAAGATATATCAATCAAGATTTTGCCCGTATTGGCATTGGCACCCATCGCAATATGCGCATCAGCAATTCGATCGAACGGATAACGACTATCGATAATCGGTTTCAATTGACCCGACGCGAATAGTGGCAACATTTCGACAGCGAACTTGCGTGTCACTGTGGCCTTCTCTTCAAGCGGTCGCGCCCGAAGCGTCGTACCAATCCAGCGAGCGCGTTTCATGAGCAACAATCCAACATTGACCTGTGTTGAGCCTCCGCCCATCAAACCAACTTGAATAATGGTTCCTTTGGTGGCGACGACCTTCAGGTTGCGATCAACTTCGTCACCACCGATGACGTCAAGCACAACATCAAAGCCCTGCGGCACTGCAGTTTGCAATTCACTCAACCAATCATGGGGTGAACGCTCGACAACGAGATCGGCACCAAGATCACGACATGCCTGCGCTTTACCAGCCGAACAGGTAACCGCAATGCGGGCACCAATGGCCTTGGCAATTTGAATTGCTGCCGTGCCCACGCCAGATGCTCCTGCATGCACCAATGCCCAACGACCTGATGTGAGTCCACCCTGCAGAACAAGCGCGTCCCACGCAGTTAAGAAAACCTCGGGAATTGCTGCGGCATCGGCGAGAGAAATGTTGCCAGGCACCGCCAACAACTGTCGCTCATGGGTGCAGATGTACTCGGCGTACGCCCCGCCGGACTCGATCGCCATCACGCGATCGCCAATCTTCCACATCTTGACGCGCTCACCGATTGCACTCACAACACCCGAGTACTCAAGACCAGGAATTTCTAGAAAACCAGCGCCTCGCGGATCGGGATATCCACCCATACGTTGCAAAATGTCGGCGCGGTTGAGTGCAGTCGCCCGAATCTGTACTTGCACTTCATCGGGTCCGGGCACAGGAACCGGAACATCCTCAAAGTTGAGAACGTCCGGTCCACCGTGCGACCGCAAGACAACAGCTCGCATGAGCAAGGTCTGACTCAGGCCATCTTTTGCTGAAGGCGACGATCAAGCGCAGCCAAGTAATCCTCGGTGGTCAACCACG
>WLMQ01000012.1 GCA_009700145.1 Actinomycetota bacterium | reverse complement strand
CGAGCAAACGTGCTGGAGCTGACAATGCTGTCAAACCACCATCGGTCGCAACTTCTGCAGTGAATGGCACCGAGAACAAGTCGATAGTCGTGTTGCCACCAGCTGCACCATGAATATTCGATGCGCTTGACATGATCATCACAACGCCTCGACCAGATGTCTTATCCCAGTCGAGGGCAGCCACACTGCTGTCACCATCGGCACTGGCGCCAGCGGCGTTGGTCGAGATGATGTCAGTTGTTCCTTGAACTGTGTCAAACAAGAACACATCGGTTTTGCGGTTATTGTCAGCACTTGACAAGAATTCATCGTTTGACTGATACGCAACAAATCGACAGTCATCGGAGATACGAGGGTTCGCAGCCGAAGTGGCAGCGATACCGTCTGGGGCTTTGCTGACTAAGGTAATCACTGGTGTGCCGGTTCGGTTATCCCACAAGAAAATTCCCTGTGCGGGACCTGACCCATTGGCCAAGAGGTCATATCCACGGTCAGCTTTGAATGCAACGCACTTGCCATCAGGCGTAATTGCTGATGGCCGCTCACTATCAGCAAGTGTTGCTGTTGAAGCCACCCCTGCAGGTGTGCGGGTCAGGTAGGTTCCAACGTTTGCCTTGCGCAATACCAAACCACCAACGGCCCCGGAGTCGCTCACAAGATCGGTTGCTTCAGTTGAAACAACAACTGAAGCTCCATCACCCGAAATTGCTGGCAAGTAACCGCCACCAGCTGAACCATTCGTTGCATACTGTGACGCCCAGGTCAAGGGCGTTGTTGCCGACGACAAGTCACGGACATACACATCGGGACCGAAGTTCAAATCCTCAAACTTGAAGTCCATATCTGTAACAAATGCAACCTTGATGCAGTCATCGCTGATGACGCCCGAATTGGCACCAAGATACGAGATGTCGTATTCGCCAGTGTCGGTGTTATACGACTGGCTCACGAGAGTCGTTGTCACTCCACCACTCACAGTGAATTCGTCGAGAATCCCATTGTTATTGGCATCGCGGTCAACGACGTAAACATCTTCGGCACCATTGGCGTCCGTTGTGTCCCATTCGTTTTCGGTCGTGAAAACAACCTTGCGGCCACTTGCACAAATTGTTGGGTCATAACTGTTTGCACCAATACTGCCCTCGGCACCAGAGGCACTCACCGAAAGACGAGTGACCGTCGAGCCATTCGTGACAAAGATGTCTGAAGCACCGTTGGTGTCACTGGTGATCAAGTTGCTAGCCGACGATTCAAAAACAGTCCAACGAGTTGAGCCCACCAAAGTGGTGTTGACTCCCCATGCCTGACCAAGTCCAGAGTCGCCGACTCCTGAGTTTGCTGAGCTACCAGAAGTACCGGTAGCGACGAGCGTGGCACTTGCAGGTGTGGCGGCCGAGACTGGCAACTGGGGCGCGAGCCCCAGTGCCAAACTCGAACCCACCAACGCCGACAAGGCGCAGAGTGAAAGTTTTTTCATGTGTTGGTCCTCGATCTACTTGGTAGTTGGCTCAGAAGCCGGTCTTGTTGCGACGACAATTTGAGGTGCCGTATGAAGAACTGCCGGCATCGGTGATGCCTGAAGAGATCGGCTTGAAACCGAATGAAGCGATGATGCGACGAGCGGTTGGATCACCACAGATAAATCCAGGAACAGCCCCTACTGCGACTCCGGTATCTACCTTGTCCCCGTCAAAGTTGCAGTCGGCTGCTGACTGTGCCAACACGGGAGGGGTAGCAGCGGGATCAGCAGTGACTGCGACTTCCGAACCGTCGGCACACTCCGCGGGCGTCGTATTCGCGTCATCGGGTTGCACTGACACGCCGACGAATCGACGAGCATCGCCCGAGCGAGGCACATCAGCACCGACACCACTGGTGACGCTTGTGCTATTCAAAGGAATGACGTTGTAAATCCAACGAGTTGCCATGTACCGAGTTTGCGAGTCATTGATCGTGCTAAATGACGGACGCTTCATGTCAGTGGGAGATGTTCCGTACTTACCAAATATCGCACCGTTGCGCTTATCGGTTTCAAGAGCCCTAGCCTGCAAGACCCAACGGCTGTAGCCGTACCAGCAAATGGCGTTTGGCTTATCAGCTTCGGAGACGTTACGGCAGTCGTGTTCCTGAACAATTGGGAAAGTGAAGCTCGTGTTCACGTTATTGTCCTTGTCAACACCGTTGTACCCGTCGCAATTCTTTAATACTTCTGAGTCAACTCCGTCAGTACGTCCCATAAAGATCGTTGCAACGTCCTTACCGGTGCCTGAACCTGCCTGGATGCGATAGGCCGCGATCTTGGCTGGTTCGACGCTGACGTTGCTATTCGCGGTCAACTGGTTCCAATAACGAATCTCGGGATATCCAATTTTCTTATCGCCAGTGTCGAAGTAGTCGCCGTCAGCATTGACGTCAACGCTTGAAGTTGCACACTGGTAAATCTTGTTGAGGTCGGTGGTGACCAAACCATTAGAAACAGCGGCGTTTGTGTTTGTAGGAAAATAGGTCCAACCAATTGCATCGAGCGCGAAGGCCCAATACTCATACTTGGTGGTATCGGCCGAATACGACGACGAACGAGCGATATCAAGACATGCAAAGTTGTTGCTAGCACTGTTATATGGCACGCCCTTGATCCCCGAAGTACTAATCGCGGAGCGACCATCACCTGAACCATTAGGGGGAACAACGCCGAGTCGAACGTCGTAAGCGCTGCTAGGTAACGAAGTGACAGTTGTGTACTCGATGTCGTCAGCAGCAACGATCTTTCCATCCTGGTTTGTATCTTCAGTACCGATACCACCAAAAACATACTGAGTCGTGCAGCCCGAGTCAGCCGGCAATACTGCTCCGCCGGGCCAAGCCAAGCGAGCGGCCTTCAGCCAAGCAGTTGCGAGGCACGTTGAGTTCGTGAGTGAAGTCGTGGCGGTTGCCGAGCAAGATTCTCCAGCTTCAACGCTGGTATTTGCGCTCACCAACGGCGGAATATTGACAGCCTTGTCACCGTTGGGGTTGTAACGACTGCTCAAGTTGTGAGCATCGGTCAGCGCATTCATCACGTAGTACGTGGTGTCTGATCCAACAATTCCCAATATGTCTCCATTTGAGCCATCGGCTCCGGCGTGCACTTGGCTCGGAACGGCAAGCATTCCAGCGAGTGAGGCAACGCTGAGCGCTACCAATGACAACTTCTTCACAATTTTCTCCTTATGCGAGAGTTCGGGTTAACGAACAAATACTGCTTGCATCAAGTGAATGTGAAACCAGAGTTGGGTAACGAAAAGGTGAACAGTAACTAACGACTTAGAACTTCGTCATCCAATGCTTGGATACATCAAAGTCGCGTGCTGCCACACCTGAAAAAGTGCTACTGCGATCAATGGACTGGCTATCAACCAAGCGACGCGCTTACCAATTTTCTCGGTGAGCGGAATCAAAGAAATGAGCAAAATCAGCAATAAAAACAGCCAAATTGTGAGCTGCATCGGCGATTGGGTCGAACCTTCTAAGCCCAACTCGGCAGTCGTTGTTTGCACGTCGGTCGCTGCTGCGCCAGCGGGAAATACTGGAGATGTGAGTAGCGCTCGGACAACCAGACGCTGATCGGGTGATGATCCACCTACACCAGTGATTAACAGCAACATATTGCGTTCACCTATGAACGCCGACGAATCATTTGCCGGCCGTACGGTTGAGTCAACAACTTCGTAGGTATGTACACCTTGTGCGGTTGTAACTGTTACTTCTTGGCCGGTCTTGAGCTCATCAAGACGGGCAAACGCCGAACCGTAGCGACTTGAGCGGCCGAGGATTGCTGAGGTACCAGGTTGCCCCGGTATCGCCGAACCAACGAGATGTCCGGGACCCTTTGCCAAATCCTCGGCGTGGGTGCCTTCAACAACGACTCGTCGAACATTGATGTCTTTGATTTCAATTAAGGCAACCGAAGCACCACTCTCGATTGGATAACCAACTGGAGCAACTCCATTGAGAAGCGCAGGTATGAATTCTTTTTCAAGAATCGCCTGAGCTCGATCTTCCGACATTGGCGTAAAGAATTTTGCGTAAACAAAAAGGCCCAGTATCAGGACTAGCAACGCTCCTGATCCCCAGCGAACTTTCTGGCGCACATCTCGGGTCATTGAAAGTGTTTTCATGACTTGGCAACTTTCTTGCGCGGTTTCACGGTTCCGACTAACGCTGCCCCAGAAAGCCCGATCAGTCCGGTGTACAACATCCCCGACTTTGAAGAACCAGAATCTGGGAGGTCACTACTTGCTTGCGGCACAGTAATTGGGGCAAGTGTCGTTGTAGTTGTTGTCGTGGTTGTTGAAGTCGTCGTGGTAGTTGTTGTTGTCTCTGGCACCAAAGTCGTCGCGACAGGGATGTACTTCTTCTTTGGTGCAGTTGTCGTCGTCGGCGCAGGAACCGTTGTCGTCGTCGGAATAGATACCGTTCCAATCGATGCGAGTGCCGCAGCTTTGAGCGCTTCCGGAAGCGCAACATAACCCGCCGGCAACGCAGCCTGCCCATCGGTCAAACCAAACTGCAGCAAGCGCTTGATTTTGTCAACTTTTGTTTGGCTCACAAAAGTTTTAGGAACTAAGGCGTAATCAATCTTGACAAGCGGATACGCCGTTAAATCATCTGGAGTTGTGTCGGCAATTAATAATCCTTCTGGCGTGGTATCCATGTCGGCAACACCAGCCAAAATTGACGCATCAGTTGGCGCTACCGAAGTTCCGTCAGACTGAGCAATCTTGGCAACTTTTAATCCGAATCGCTTTGCTGTTGGCAAGTCAATAATGCCGATAAAGCCGGTCGTTGTTGTATTTTCTCGCGCTGTACCCGTGGGTGTCACTCCGTAGAAAAGCTTCAGCGAAACGGCTCGTTGGCCTTGCCTCGGCAAGTAGGAGCTATCGGGAGAGACTGTTTCAAAAAGATCTTGCGGATATGTGTAGCCGATGTAATCGGCGTTCACTGGAATGCGAAATGAATCGTTGCCTGCAAGAAAGTTTTGCGCCGTTGCGTTTGAAGAAAACCAACTCGTCACAATTCGTGTATCGGCATTTCGTTCAGCGCGAATGAGTGGTCGGGCTAAAACCGAAGTTGGGAACCGAACGCCAGGATTCAAACGGAGCAATTCGCGATCTTGAAAAAAGGTTTCGAGTGATGTATCGGTAATGACACGGGCAACCAAACGTGGCGACAAAATCAAATTGTCTAGTGGCTGACCCGTAAATGGGTCGGTGAAGTTGTACGCGATCACAGTCGCACTGGCAACGAGCGGAACGTACGAAAAATCGCGATGATCGGGGTGAGCCGCCAGTTCTTCGGCAGTGACAGGTAATGCCGACACGCCAAAATCGGTGAGACCAGCCAGAAAGTTTTCGCGACCAGTCGTGCTTGAGTTTTCGGTGTAGTCGACGACGACCGCATTGTCGCCCGTACATAACTTGGCGGCCCAGTCGTAAAACAATCCAGCCGATGTTGCCGAACCGTCACCGCGCACGTCGAAGTCGGTGATGTTGGGGCAGTCGGCCTGCGATGGAGCAAAAGTGATGGGCACAATGACACGATTAGCTGGAAGTGCACCCACTGGAATCGTCTGACCATCGTTCTCGTACACCATGACCGAGCACGGGTTAGTGGCTGAACAGTTAAGAAGCGGCAAATAACTTGAAGGCCGAATTTCAATGCGGGCAGAACCTGTTCCGTTTGCTGCAGTTGTTGACAAAACCCTGGTTCCGTTAGCTAGATCGGGATACGGCTCGGCGGAGTAACAGTCGGCCAACGAGACGGGCGTGCCTTTACATTGAACAATCAGCACTCCGTACAGACCGTTTTGCAACGTTGGGGTAAACCCGCTCCACGACACCGTCACGACTTCATTAGTCAGCGTGGTTCCAGGGCTAGCTGAGCCAGCACGTCCACTCGTGCCAGCACCAGTTGAATCGGCTCGAACCGGTGGTTCGGCTGCAACCCTTTGGCTTCCGAGACCGATGCCCACCATTGAAATAGACATCAAAGCCAGCGCAAGGGCTAGTCGCTCACGGATGGTCATTTTTGCCACAATCACCCGTTTCTGAGACTTGACCCGGGATTGATCGAGAAACGAAGAAACCTTCACAAAAAGCGACGCTAGAAGGCGCGGTGCCGCTGTTTTAGGGGACTTATCAAGCGTTAGCCCCGAATTAACCTCCTGTTCAGAATTGCGCCAACTTGCCGACAGATAGAGGTCCTAGTAACTAATCCGTGTCAGTCATCGGTCAATCCGCCCCCTCCGACGTCGATGACAATTCAGCATCCGAGCAAGTCGTCACGCCGGTCGTTCGACGCTCTGGAGTTGACCGAATCTTTCGCTCTGTTGCCACAAGTTCGGGCGTCATCACGTTCATTTTGATGGGGCTCATTGGTGGCTTCTTATTGATCAAGGGCTACGACGCACTCAAAGTTGCAGGGTGGGGATTCCTGACCGACTCAGAGTGGGCTCCCGACCAAGGTGGCAAATTCGGTATCGCCGCAATCTTGCCCTTCACGGTTCAAATCGCGGTCGTGGCACTTTTCATTGCAGTACCAGTTGCTCTGTCAACAGCGCTCTTTATTACCGAATATGCCCCTCGGAAAATACGCCGACTTCTCACCGCGATGATTGACCTCTTGGCCGCTGTACCCAGTTTGATCTACGGCTTGTGGGGGTTGTTCTACTTGCAGCCTCGCTTGATCACGTTGTCAAAGTGGATGGCCAACCACATGGGTTGGGTTCCTTTCTTCCATGTCAACGACGAATACGGAACATCACTTGGCATCTTCCCTTCATCAACTTTCGTCGCCGGCGTCATCGTTTCGTTGATGGTGATTCCCATTTGCACTGCAGTGATGCGCGAAGTTTTCTCACAGGCTCCCCCAGGCGAACGCGAAGGTGCCATGGCACTTGGTGGAACACGATGGGGCGTTGTACGTGACGTCGTTTTACCCTTCGGTCGCGGCGGAATCATTGGTGGATCAATGCTTGGGCTGGGCCGTGCACTCGGTGAGACAATCGCTGTCACTCTCATCATTTCGCCGGCATTTACTGCAAAATGGTCGATTCTTGATCAAGGCTCAAACAGCATTGCTGCGCTCATTGCACTTAAGTTCAGTGAGTCAAGCTCATTCGGTATTAGTGCTTTGATGGCCGCTGGTCTTGCCCTCTTCATCATCACACTTCTCGTCAACGCTGCTGCTTCAACTGTGGTTAGTAAGTCACGATCTGGATCGTCAACGGAGATCTGACATGACAACAACTCTGAACACCACAACTGAAAACAAGATTGATACAGAAGAGCGCATCAAGATCCGCGAGATCGAAATAGTTGATGTGATTGTCATGATTGGTTCGGCACTTTCATCTCTTGCGCTGAGCTTTTTCTTCTTTCAAATTCTGCTTCCGGTTTCTGGTGCACTTGGTTTCTCTGTGTGTTGGTATGTCTTCTTCAACATCATTTCCACCGTTGCTGTTTGGGAACTGCGTGGAGCCGTCAAGGCAAAAGACCATCTCGCGCGAATCTTTATCTGGACTGGCGGACTTGCCGCAGTTGTTCCCTTGATCTTGGTGCTGGCCTATGTCATTGGCAAGGGCTATCACTCACTACGCCCACAGTTCTTCACTCAAGACCAAAAGTATGTTGGCGCGCTGAGCGAATCAACCGAAGGTGGTGGTGCACACGCCATCATCGGAACATTGCAGCAAGTCGGTATTGCCAGCTTGATTTCAGTTCCACTAGGCATCACAACAGCGGTCTACCTCAATGAAGTCAAGGGCCGACTGACTAAGCCATTGCGCATGATCATTGATGCAATGAGTGCAGTTCCCTCCATCGTCGCTGGTCTTTTCATTTATGCCGCTTGGATCTTGGCGTTAGGAAATCAACAAAGCGGATTCGCCGGATCACTTGCACTTGCTGTGCTCTTTTTGCCAACAGTGACTCGCACCTCAGAAGTTGTGTTGCGCCTCGTGCCTGGTGGACTTCGCGAAGCATCACTAGCGCTTGGTGGTACTGAATGGCGCACGACATCGCGTGTCGTTCTGCCCACGGCAAAATCTGGACTCGTTACTGCAGTGATCTTGGGTGTTGCTCGAGTCATTGGCGAAACTGCTCCGCTCATTTTGACAGTCGGTGGCGCATTCGTCATGAACGCCAACCCGTTCTCAGGCAAACAAGACGCTCTCCCCTATTTCGTTTTCCGTTTGATTCGCTTCCCGCAAGAAGCACAAGTAGCACGAGCATGGACCGGTGCACTCGTCCTGGTCATTCTCGTTCTCGTTCTCTTCGTCATCGCCCGTGCAATTGGTGGACGAGGTCCAGATCACATCAGTCGTCTCAAGAAGCGTCGACTTAAGAGAAAGGGATTGGCATGACGTCAATCGATATCACATCCACTGCCACAACCCGTATGTCATCTGATATTTCGCTACTTGACCCAGGACATCAAGCTGCTGGCCTCACGGCTAACAATGTTTCGTGTTGGTTCGGGGCCAAGAAAGTTCTTGAGGGCGTGAACCTCGACATGGCACCTGGCCAAGTCACTGCACTCATCGGTCCTTCTGGTTGTGGCAAGAGTACGTTCTTGCGCACGCTCAACCGCATGCACGAACTTGTTCCCAGCGCAACGCTTGCTGGTGAAATTCTTATTGATGGAGTTGACATTTATCGTGGTGCAATCCCAGTGACCGACGTACGTCGTCGCATCGGCATGGTATTCCAGAAGCCAAACCCGTTCCCCGCAATGACTGTTGCCGAAAATGTACTCGCCGGTTTAAAGCTTTCAGGCTTAAAGACGACTCGTTCAGAACGCGACGATCTCATCGAATCCTGCCTCTCCAAGGCTGGGTTGTGGAATGAAGTGAAGAATCGTCTCGGCGATCCAGGTCGTGCCTTGTCGGGCGGCCAGCAGCAGCGTCTGTGTATCGCCCGTTCGCTCGCCGTGAGCCCGCAAGTGTTGTTGATGGACGAACCTTGTTCGGCCCTTGACCCCACCTCAACTCGCCGTATCGAACAAACCATCAGCGAAATCAGCGAAACGGTCACTGTTGTCATCGTGACCCACAACATGCAACAAGCTCAGCGCGTCTCAAATCGTTGCGCATTCTTCTTGGCTGCCGAAAACGAACCAGGACGAATTATTGAAGAAGGTCCCACCAAGGACATCTTCACTAATCCCCGCGATTCACGTACCAACGATTATGTAAATGGAAGGTTTGGCTGATGCTTCGCATCAAAAAACTGTTTGTCGCGACGACGGCATTCATGACAGCCTGCGCGGTTATCGCACCAACAGCTGTTCACGCAGATTCACCGGTTGACGGAGCTGGTTCAACTTGGAGTCAGATTGCTGTTGACCAATGGCGAGCTGACGTTGCTCGACAAGGTCTTGTCATCAACTTCCAAGGAGTTGGTTCAACCGCTGGTCGTGCGGCTTACTACCAAGGACAGGTTGACTTCGCAGTTTCAGAAATACCTTTTCAAGCCGCGTTAAGAGATCGCTCAGGCAACGTTGCTGCTGACGAAACTGCATCAGCATCTTCGCGTCCATATGCGTACATGCCCATTGTTGCTGGTGGTACTGCTTTCATGTACAACCTCAAAGCTAATGGTCAAAAGATCACCGATTTGCAACTGTCGCCAACTACCCTTGGCAAAATTTTCAGTGGTCAAATCAATTTGTGGAATGACCCGGCAATTGTTGCGGATAATCCGCAGCGGGTCATGCCTGCTACCCGTATCAAGCCAGTCATTCGTTCGGACGGCTCGGGTACATCGGCTCAGTTCACAGCCTTCCTGGCCAGTCAAGCTCCCGACTCGTGGAACTACGTCTGTCAACAAGCCAATCTTGGATCTGGTTGTGCACCAACTTCTCTATATCCCGATTACCCAAACAGTGGGTTCGCAGCTCAGCAATATTCTGACGGTGTTGCCAACTACGTTGCTGCTCCCTACAACGAAGGTGCGATCACCTACGTTGAATATGGTTACGCCAAAGAACGTGGTTTCCCAGTTGCGTCGGTAAAGAATGCATCTGGCGTCTTCGCACAACCGTCGGCAATCAATGTCACTGTTGCACTTTTGGGTGCTCGCATTAACGACGACGGAACTCAGGTCTTGGGTGGCGTTTACACCAACCCTGATGCTCGGGCATACCCAGTATCGAGTTACTCGTACATGATCGTACCGACAACAGAGGCTTCGCCATTTAACGCTGACAAAGGTGCAACGTTGTCGTCGTTTATCTACTACTTCTTGTGTGCTGGTCAACAAAAAGCCGAACAACTTGGCTATGCACCGCTACCAAAGAACTTGGTTGAGTACGGGTTTACGGCGGCTGCCAAGATCCCTGGAGCGGTTGCAGCACCAGCAATTGATTCATGTGCCAACCCCACCATCACCGGAGACTTCTTAGTAACCAAGACTGTCGCAACTACGGCTGCGCCCGGTGCAACGACTGCGCCGGGGGCCACAGCTGCGCCAGGTGCCACCACCGCGCCCGCCAAGACTCCGGGTGCCACACTTGCTCCTGGAGTCACAACAACAGTTGTGCCTGGAAGTGAAGTCACTGATTCGACCGTGCCGACCGACGGTGCAGTCGTCGAAGCCGCACCAGTTGATGCCGCACCACCAACTCCTGGTGTCGCCATGGCAACAAGCGTGGTCATCGAAGAATCTGGTTCGGGTACATCAGTATTTGTCTATTTGCTCATCATGATCGCTATCTTGCTGATTGTGTTTGCACCGCCGATTATTGCCGCCCGTCGTCGTCCATCGATCAAGATATGAATCGCCGTACCCTGATTGCGCTTGTCGCTCTCACGCCATTGTTTGGCGTGGCCTGTAGTGGCGATGATGCAATGAACACGACGACAACAGTTGCGCCAGAAGTTGGCAATCCCGATCCGCCGCTTCCGATGGATATCAATTCAATTCCATATAAGCCCGGTGACCTCGTGGCCTTAGGTGATGTCAAAATCCAAATAGGAGTTCCGACAACTTCCGAAGAAAATGGTTTCTCATTTGACGTCACGGTGACAAGCGGCGCATTGGAACCCTTCACGATTTCGCCGCAGATGTTTCGGGTCTACACCCTTGACGGTAAGTCATACATCTCAGTAGCCGGACCTGGCATTGAACAGTTCGGCAATTACACACTTCAATCTGAAGAGGTGTACCAAGGAACTTTCTCGGTCAAGATTCCAACCGATTCTGAACCAGTGATGTTTCTTGCTGACCTCAGCCCAATCGGCGATCGCTACTTTCCGGGTGCCTGGATCTTTGATCCAAACTTCACACCCGAAACGCAAGAATAATCACGTCGGTAGTTGGCCAACTTTTTCATTAGGTCCAACTTCTTCCCATTCATGTCCGCGTCGAATCAAGGCTGATGACGACGGCAAGAACACCAAAGGCACATTGGCAAGTTTCTTTGCTCGGGCATGACGATCAACGGTGACTAGCTCTGATTGAGCAACTATTGCCATTCCGGTCAAGAGACCGAGACCGAGCGCAAGTGCACCACCACGCGGGTCAATCATCGGATCACAAAAGGCTGATGCTGATGCACCGACGCCAACGACCAAGCCGCCTTCTTTCAACACGTGTTGCACAGCGTTCCACACTGAAGTGTCTTTCAAAACACTGCGCATGTGAATCGGGTTGTCACCAACAAACCACACCGCATCGGCTTTGCGGACGATATTGATTGCATCTTTGTCCTCTGCTTCGTTACGGCGCATGACCATCAAGGCTTCAACCTCAACACCCAATCGTGAAGCCCACGCCTTTGCAGCACTTACTAATACCTCGGGACGTTCGAACGCATCTGCGGTTGGCAACACCACAACCTTTTTTGCTTTCACTTCTTTCAACAAGCGCGCGTCGAGTTCGTCGTGAAGGCTAAATGCGCCTCCGCCTTGCAATGCAATAATTCCGGTCATGTCACGAGCGTACGCCGTAGCGACGTCGCTCTAGAGCCCTTTAGGCGGTTTCGAGCAAATGTTCTTCAAGCGCCGACCAGTGTTGATCTTCAACACCAATTGTCAAGCAATAGTCGCGAATCGTTCCGTGGGTTTCACGAATATCAGCCAATAGTCCCTTGATCGAGTCTGGGTGAGCCGACAACAACACTGGTGGCATAGTTGCGAAACGCTCAGCAAACTCAGGAGAAACAACTTTGGCCCATTCACGAGTCTTTTCACCGGCAAGTTCGCTCATCGCATAGTCGGCATACACAATCTCATCGGGCACTCCAAGGCCCGACAGCAAGAGCGCTGCTAAAAGGCCAGTGCGATCTTTGCCAGCAGCGCAATGAAAGACCACTGGGCCATTTCCTTCGTCGCTCAAGATACGCAGCGCTTCACCCAAATAGTGGCCGCCTTGTTGCAACATCAAGTGGTACTTCCCACGCAGAAATTCTGCCTGCTCGCCCTTCCAATCGTGAGCCTCGTTCATATCCCACGTGCGATCAATGATCGATAGATGGTGAAATTCAACGTCATATTGATCGACCGGGAAAGTGCCGCGTTCTGACAGCTCTTCAGACGTTCGCAGATCAATCACTGTCCGAAGTTGGAATGGGCGTAACGCCTCAACATCTTCTGGTGTCAAGCGATAGAGACCATCAGCCCGAAATACTTTGCGCCACGCAGTTCGGCGTCCATCAATTGTGGGATACCCGCCGATGTCACGAAAGTTATGGACGGCAAACAGTTCGATCAAACGATCTGGATGATCAAGAAGTTCAGCAATTGCGGCAGGCGATGTAGTCACGGCTAGAGAGTACTTGCCCAAGGTGAACGCTTGGCTTTGCCATAGTTACCAATTGGTAACTATGCTCACTTCGTTGTCTTGGCCATTTGGCCCGTCTCAGGAGTAATCACATGGCTATTCAGACTGTCGGAGTTGTCGGTTCAGGAATCATGGGTTCGGGTCTTGCCGAAGTCATTGCACGCGGTGGCATGAATGTCATTGTGCGCTCACGCAGTCAGGCCACTGCCGATGCCATGGTTGCATCTGTTGCCAAAGGCCTTGCCAAGCAAGTTGAAAAAGGTCGCCTCACCGAAGATGACAAGGCGGCAATTCTCGGACGCATCACTGCAGTCTCTGAACTCAGTGCCCTCGCCAATTGTGATCTTGTCATTGAAAGCGTTGTCGAAGACCTCGACACGAAAAAGACTTTGTTTGCCGAACTTGATCGCATTGTGAAGCCCACTGCAATCATTGCAACCAACACATCAACCCTGTCGGTCATCGATCTTGCGATGTGCACCTCGCGTCCCGAGTTGGTGTGTGGTATTCACTTCTTCAACCCCGCAACAGCAATGCCCCTCGTCGAAATTGTTCGCCCGTTGTCGGCAAGCGATGCCACTATCGCCACTGCTACTGCATTCGCCGAGACTTGTGGCAAGCAGCCAGTACAGGTAAAAGATCGCGCCGGCTTCATTGTGAACGCGCTGCTCTTCCCGTATCTCAACAACGCCATTCGCATGCTCGAACAGGGCACCGCAAATATGGAAGACATCGACACCGCCATGAAGGGTGGCTGCAACTTCCCTATGGGACCGTTTGCATTGCTCGACCTCGTTGGGCTTGACACGTCGTTGTCGATTCTTGATGCGCTCTATAACGAGTTCCGTGACCCCAACTATGCCGCTATGCCCACGCTGCGCCGCATGGTTGCTGCGGGCAAATTAGGTCGCAAGTCGAAGGCTGGCTTCTACAGTTACTGATGTGCGAGCCGCTGATGTCATGCCTGGGGTATTAACGCCCGACAACATCGGTGCGTTCGCTCGCCCACAAATTGCATTTCCAGAATCTCAATTCGATTTCGACACTGTCCCAATGGGCGACGATGACCTCGTTGCTATCGGTGCCGATCTTGAACCATCAACGCTGATTAACGCGTATGCCAATGGGCTTTTCCCCATGCCCATGAACGGCAAGAAAATTGGGTGGTGGTGCCCAGTCACGCGCGGCATCATTCCGCTTGACGGACTGCGCGTGTCGCACTCGTTGCAAAAACATCTCAAACGATTCACCATTCGTGTTGATACGTGCTTCGCCCAGGTGATGAAGGCCTGTGGTGATCCGAGTCGGCCCCATGGTTGGATCAATCTTGAATTCATTCGGGCGTATTCATATCTGCACGCAATGGGTTGGGCCCACAGCGTTGAGGTGTTTCGTGATGACCAACTTGTCGGTGGCGTCTACGGAGTGCGGGTTGGCAAGCTGTTTGCCGGCGAGAGCATGTTTCATACGCAAACCGATGCCTCTAAGGCGGGTCTGGTGGCGCTCGTGGCGCTCCTCGAAGCCGCGGGCGTCACCCTCTTCGATGTGCAGTGGACAACACCCCACCTGGCATCTCTTGGCGCAGTTGATATTCCCCGCGAGCAGTATTTAGCTTTGCTCGCACAGGCGCAAAATCGCGACTAGCCCGACAGACTACGAACTATGGCTGAATCAGCAGACAAAGCAATCCGTCGCGACGAACCCTGGTTGATGCGCACCTATTCGGGGCACTCAACTGCGAAGGCGTCAAACGAGCTCTACCGCACCAACTTGGGCAAGGGCCAAACAGGATTGTCCATCGCTTTCGACCTTCCGACGCAAACTGGCTACGACCCCGACTCACTGATGGCTACCGGTGAAGTTGGCAAAGTTGGAGTTCCTGTTTCTCATCTTGGTCACATGCGTACTTTGCTTGACGGAATTCCGCCGGGACAAATGAATACGTCGATGACCATCAACGCACCAGCTGCATGGATGCTCGCGCTGTACGTTGCTAATGCTGAAGAACAAGGTGTTGCACCCGGTGCATTGCGTGGCACTACGCAGAACGACATCCTGAAGGAATATCTCTCACGCGGAACTTATATTTTCCCGCCTGTTCCATCACGTCGACTCATCGTTGACATGGTTGCTTGGTGCGCGAACAATGCGCCGAAGTGGAACCCCATGAACGTGTGCTCGTACCACTTGCAAGAAGTTGGAGCGACACCGGTTCAAGAAATTGCCTTCTCATTGGCTAACGCCGTTGGCATCCTTGACGCTGTTCGTGATTCTGGTCAAGTACCGCCCGAACAATTCAGTCAGGTTTTCGGCAGTATTTCATTCTTCGTCAATGCCGGAATTCGTTTCATTGAAGAGATTTGCAAAATGCGCGCGTTCACCGAATTGTGGGATCGCATTGGCCTCGAGCGTTACGGAGTTACCGATGAAAAGGCCCGTCGTTTCCGTTACGGCGTTCAAGTGAACTCACTTGGTCTCACCGAAGCGCAACCCGAAAACAACGTTCAACGCATTGTGCTGGAAATGCTTTCGGTTTCGTTGTCTAAGAATGCGCGTGCACGTTCAATTCAGTTGCCCGCTTGGAATGAAGCTCTCGGATTGCCACGACCGTGGGATCAGCAGTGGAGCCTGCGTATGCAACAGGTTTTGGCTTTTGAAACTGATTTGCTTGAATATGCCGACATCTTTGATGGTTCAACCGTTATTGAAAAGAAGACTGCCGATCTACGCGATGCAGCCTGGGCCGAATACGAAGAGATCTTGGCAATGGGCGGCGCATTTGAGTCGGTTGACACCTTGAAGGGTCGACTCGTGAAGTCGATGGCCGAACGTACCCGCCGCATTGAAAGTGGCGAACAAATCGTGGTCGGCGTCAACAGTTACACCGAGTTTGAAGAATCACCACTTGGCGGAGAAGGAAACATCGTCAAAGTTGATCACGATGTTGAACGTCAGATGATTGAAGATGTAGTGGCCTGGCGGGCCAAGCGCGACGACGCAGCAGTGCAAGCAGCACTCACCGAAC
Source organism: Actinomycetota bacterium (assembly GCA_009700145.1). Classification (GTDB taxonomy): domain Bacteria; phylum Actinomycetota; class Acidimicrobiia; order Acidimicrobiales; family Ilumatobacteraceae; genus Casp-actino8. The sequence continues at coordinate 11,152 of WLMQ01000012.1, read as the reverse complement.
TTCGTCTTGCTGCACAAGGCAACGACAACATCATGGACCCTTCAATCGCGCTGGCTAAAGCGGGCGGAACAACCGGCGAATGGTCGGGTGTGTTACGCGAAGTGTTTGGCGAATTCCGTGCACCAACCGGTGTCGCTGCTGCTGTTGGTAAGCGGCCTGGTGAACTCGCCGAAGTTGCCGCTTACGTACGCACGATTCCTGGTGGTCCACCCAAGCTTCTCGTGGCCAAGCCTGGTCTTGACGGTCACTCAAGTGGCGCTGAACAAATCTCCGTTGCTGCTCGCGACGCTGGAATGGAAGTCGTGTACTCGGGTATTCGTCTGACCCCTGAACAAATTGCTGCTAGTGCTCGCGACGAAGACCCCGATGTCATTGGGCTATCGATCTTGTCGGGTTCACATATGGCCCTCGTGCCCGCAGTGATTGCTGAACTGAGAAAAGAAGGCGTCGACATCCCGGTTGTTGTTGGTGGAATCATCCCCGAAGAAGACCGACCAGTGCTATTAGCAGCCGGCGTTACTGCGGTCTACACACCAAAAGACTTTCGGTTGAGCGACATCATGCGTGACATCGCCGAAATTGCTGCGGCTAACCGCAAGTAATTTCTTCAGTTTTTCAAACTGCAGTTGCTGCTTGTGAGTCGATCCAACGTTCAAGCGTCGGGCCGCTCTCGAAGCTTGTGATGAGCGCATACCGCGGATGATTGTGGTTATGCACCACAACATGCCAGAGACGCTGCGTGTCAACGACAAATCGCGAACCTCGGCGTAGAGGCACTCGCCGTTCGGTTGAACGATCGGGCAAACCGTCGGCGTCATTGTCCATCAAGAGCATGTAGCTGTCGGGTTGATCGGTGAGTTCGATCCATGAACGTACAACCCAACCTTCGTTGTCGGGGTTGAATCGATTGTTGTCGTCGCGGTGGAACGAACGAATCGCGACATCGTAATCTTGAGGCTCGAGTTTGATGATGCGCACTCGACCAAAATTGGCGCCAACACCATCCACGTATTTCTTGATCGTCGGAGCCTTTGCGGCGTTCGATGTCCAGAGGGCGTCCTTGTCGGTTTTGCCCTTGTCCCAAAAACCGCGACAGTCAAGTTCGCCGTCGGCCGATGCAAGCGGAGCAAAGTTGGTGTCTCCACCGCTCTTCCAATCCATGTACTCAAGCGATTCCCATTCGTTACTTGGAATCGTTACGTCCATCGGTCGCAAAACAACAAAGCCATCTTTTTCTAGAGCCGACATGCGGTAGTGCGAAGACTGCAGTGGAATCGCGACCGACCAATGTTCTTTGTTCGGCCAGAAGGGGGTGGTGCTGTCCGTGCTCATGGTTTCAGTCTACGAATCGGTACGAAAGTATTCAGGGCACTAGGTCATGACCCCACAGGGTCAGGGTGCCATTGTTGTTGATGAGCCAGTTGCAGCGACAGTCGTTGCGACAACAGCGGTCGTCGAAGGTGCGCTTCCGTTCGCAGGAATCGCCAACTTTTGACCAGCCTGAATAGCGTCAGCATTAGCCAATCCGTTGGCCGCGACAATGTCGGCAACAGTGACACCGAATGATGCGGCGATTGCTGACAATGTGTCACCTTGTTGAATCGTGTAGAACTCGGGATTGGCAGCAAGTGTTGTCGTTGTTTCGAGCGGAATTGTTGTGGTCGACTCGGCGACCATCACCGGCAATGTGTCAGCAACTTTGGTGTCTTCGCCACCGCAAGCACTCAACAACGAAATCAAACCCGAGAGGGCAGCAACACCTACGACTCGACGACTGTTCACAAGTTCACAGCGTAATGGGATTCTGGTGAGAAATATTCCCTATTTTCGGTGATTTTCCTCACCAGATTTACACTGAATCAGGTGTGGCGATGGCTCACGTAATGGGCGAGCAATTCAAGTTCAACTTTTGATGAGTCAAGAATCGGTATTGCTTTCAACGCCTTGATCGCCTGATCAGTGAGAGAACTGATGAGAGTTTCCATTTCATCAAGTGCGCCACTTTCGCGAATTGCTTCTTGAGCTTCTCGAATATCGTCGTCTGACAGTGCATCACGACCAACTTTTTCAAGCACTTTCAACTGGCTTTGATTCGCTCGTTCAACAGCGATCGCCATGAGGGGAGTTGGCTTGCCTTCGCGTAAATCGTCACCGACTGGCTTGCCAGTTAATGCAGTATCGCCGAAAGCTCCCATCACGTCGTCGCGCATTTGAAAGGCGTCGCCGAGAGGCAGTCCGTATGCGCTCAACAATGGCAACAACTCTTGTTGACGATCGGGGGCGGCCAACATCGCACCCAAGTGCAGCGGCCGCTCAATGGTGTACTTGCCACTCTTGTACCGGCAGATGCGTTCGGTCTTGTAGCGACGACGTTCATTGAGCGACGTACCGATGAGGTCGAGCAGCTGCCCGATATTCAACTCAATACGAAGTTCGTGCCAAATCTCACGGGCGGCCAATGGTGCATCGCCCAAGAGTTGATCGCTGTACACAAAAGCCAAGTCGCCGACCAAGATGGCGATGCCTTCTCCGTAGCGACGGGCCTCGCCGCTGCCGCCCGTCAGGCGATGCTGATCGGCGAAGACTTCGTGAGTAACAGCCGCCCCGCGACGAGTAAGCGACCCGTCCATGATGTCGTCGTGAAATAGAGCGAAAGCGTGCAGCAGTTCAAGGGCTGCGCCCGTATCGAGACTGGTTTTTGAGTCGGGGTCGCCACCGGCACCGACGAAACCCCAATGACAAAAAGCTGGACGAAGTCGCTTGCCGCCCGAGGCAACCAGACGACGAATCTCGGCAACCGGACTTGCTAAATCGGTGTCGAACCCTGACCAGCGAGCTTCTTCAACAGCAAGAAATGCCGAAAGATGCGCTTCGGTACGGCGCGCGATATCGACGAGTGATTGCGGAGGGCTTGAACTCACGATGTCAGGTTAGAGGCGACTAGCCCTCAAGTCCGTTCACAACATTGTCGATCTGCAGTTTGGCATTGCCGATTCGGTCACGACATAAACGAATCAGTTCTGACGCGCGTTCAACACGACTTGCCAACACATCAACGTCAACATCGGTTCGTTCAAGTTCAGCCAAAATCGTTTCAAGTTCTTTGAGTGCTTCGGCGTAACCGATTTCTTCATCTTTTTTCGTAGCCATGATGTCTCCTTTAATTCACCGTGCTCGTGACGTTTCCGTCGTGAAGCATTGTTGTCAAAATTTCTCCGGTTGTGACGTCGCTAACGTTGCGCACAATTTGTCCGTCAGCGCCGCGCGTGATTGACCAACCTCGAGCCAATACATTTTTTGGATCTAACAAACGCACGCGTGATTCAAAGTTGTCGATACGTGTGTTGAGATCGCCAATCAATTGGGGACCGCGTCGAGTGAGCCGGGCAATACGATCACTCAGTCGTTCGTCGGCACGTTCAACTGCAGTGCGTGTGTGAATGCCAATTTCGCGGGCCACGTTGTTCAGACGATTCGTTGAATCTGTTAACTGTTGGGTTGCTAATCGAGCAATCGCATCCCAATTAGCCTCGGTTTCATTGATGAAATCGTTTACTCGCCCAATGAGCGCAACAGCGCAAGCCGTGGGAGTTTTATGCGCTTCAAAAGCAACATCATCTGCAACATGACGATCAATTTCGTGACCAATACCCGTGAATACTGGCAATGAAGATTCGGTAATCGCCAGCGCGATTGATTCGGCGTCAAACGTTGAGAGTTCGGCCTTGCTTCCACCACCGCGAATGAGAACCAACGCATCTAGGTCTTCTCGCTGACTCAAGCGAGAAATAGCCTGCGTGATTTCGCGCACTGCGTTGTCACCTTGAACACTCACATTTGCGAGGTGTAGGTGAAAACCGATGTCGCTACTTTCAATTTGATTCTTGAAGTCAGCCCATGCTGCACTTGTCCCACTTGTGATGACTCCCAAACGAAGTGGTGCAGGCGAGATATCAACTTCTCGGTTGAGATCGAACACGCCTAATTCTTTGAGCTTGCGAATGAGTTCTTCACGTTGCAACGCAATTTCGCCAAGTGTGTAATTCGGATCAATGCCCCGCATGATCATCGACAACTTGCCAAAGCCGGCGTAGAAGTCGAGGTTGCCGTAAATGCGAACCTTGACGCCGTTCACAAGATCGAGGCCGCTCTTCATCAAGATGGGACGCATCTTGGTCATTTCGCCGCCCCACAAGTTGACGTTCAACTGATTGCGCTTGCCGTCCGAAGTCTGCTCAACCAGCGTGAAGTACGTGTGCGGACCTTTCTTGCTGAGCCCAGAAATTTCGCCCCATACCCACAGGCCAGCGTCAAAATTGTCGTTCAGTACCTCATTGATGACGTCGGCCAATTCGGAAATCGAATAGGTCAGCAAAACCTCGTTGTCGAATTCGTCCTCAAACTCGTCAAGGTCGTCTTCGAGATCATCATCGTCAAAGTCATTGGGCATAGCAATTAAGAGTCTGCCCGATGGCGATGTAGTTTGGAAGATGTGACTGGAACACTTGTGATCTTGCGCCATGGCCAAAGTACCTGGAACCAAAAGAATCTCTTCACGGGCTGGCATGATGTGCCGCTCACCGATAAGGGTCGAGATGAGGCTGTAGCCGCCGGCCGAACGATGCTCGAGGCGGGGCTGTATTTCAACACCTCGCACACCTCACTGCTCGAGCGGGCGGTCTTGACCTGCAATATGGCGCTGGAAGTTATGGGTCAGGTGTGGTTGCCCGTGAACCGAACTTGGCTGCTGAATGAGCGCCATTACGGTGCCCTGCAGGGACTCGACAAAAAAGAGACCACCGAGCGACATGGGGCCGAGCAGACATATGTCTGGCGTCGTAGTTTTGATGTTCCGCCCCCGTCTGTTGACACCAGCAGTCCTGAGCACCCTGTCAACGACCAGCGGTACCGGTTGCTTGACCCGAGTCTGTTGCCAGGGGCCGAATGCTTGAAGGATGTCGTGGCGCGGGTACTGCCCTATTGGAACGAGTCGATTGTCCCCCAATTGCGCGATAACCAGACCGTGTTGGTGACTGCACATGGCAATTCGCTGCGGGCTTTGGTGATGCACTTAGAGGGAATTTCACAGGCCGATATCGCCGAATTGAATATTCCGACTGGCGCACCGAAGCGGTATACCTTCAACGACGACATGTCGGTGGCGAGTGCCCAGTATTTGGGCGATGTCGAGGCGATCGAAGCTGCAGCCGCCGCCGTCGCCAACCAAGCCACCTGACCATTTCCTACCACTTTGGAATTTGGCTGCCGCCTAGCGGCAGCCAAATTCCAAAGTGGGTAAAAAGCGACAGGGAAGGCGGTGGTGTGGCGGGGGGCTCAGGGTCGTGACGACTGGGACATCACCAATAGTTCGCACATGTTCACGAGCGTCATATAGTGACACCCATGGCCTCTAAAAAGTCTTACCTCGAAAGCCTCAGCAAAGTCTCGCTCTTCTCGTCGTGCTCCAACAAGGACCTCGAAAAGATCGCCAAAGCAGGAGATGAGGTGAGTTTCGCCCCCGGTTCATTGGTCATTGATCAAGGTCAGACCGGACGTGAAGCTTTCGTCATCATCAGCGGAACCGCCACCGTCAAGCGCAACGGCAAAAAAGTTGCAACCCTCGGAACTGGCGCCGTCGTCGGCGAACTCTCGCTCCTCGATCACGGTCCCCGCACCGCTTCGGTCATCGCCGATACCGAGTGCGTCATGCTGGTTATCAGCCAACGTCAATTCCTCGGAGTCATCGACGCCATCCCGGCGCTCTCACACAAACTCCTCGGAACCTTGGCCGGTCGCATCCGCGAACTCGACCGCCAATACTTCGGCTGATTTCTTACCTCCGATCTCGGTCGGAGCCCGAAATAACACCCGCGTAAGGTTCTCCTTTTTGCCCTCGGGCAACTAGCGTTCTCCCTGCATGAGTAAGCACGCTGACACTTCAGCCGCGCCTTCTGGCCCGCGGCGTTTAAAGCCCTACCAACTCTCGATTGCCATCGGAACTTTCATGGCAATCTTCACCTTGGTTTCGGGCATCATTCCGCTCATCACCAAGTGGGAGGAAGACTCCGCGATTCATCGTCCAGTGTTTGGCGGAATCCCCGGACCGCTCAAGTTGGCTTTCTATACCGTCATCCCTGCCATGTTGTTATGGGGTTCGTTCCGTTTCGCTGATCGTATGCGCAACTGGGAGCGTGGCAAGTCAGATCGTCGTCGCACAACGGCAAAGAATGCCAAGCGTCGTCTCGCCGATTTCCGTGCAGGTGTGTACATGCGCACACTGTTGCGCGACTCAGCCGCTGGCCTCATGCACTCAATGATGTACTTCGGTTTCTTGGTGTTGCTTGGTGTCACAACTGCACTCGAACTCGATCACCAGTTACCCGAGAGCCTGAAGTTCCTTCACGGCGATGTCTACCGCGGTTACGTAGTCATCGGTGATCTCGCTGGTTTGGTTTTCACGGCTGGTGTCGTATGGGCAATCGTGCGTCGTTATGTGCAGCGCCCTTATCGCATTCGTATTAAGAGCAAGCCTGAACACGCCATCATCCTCGGCGTGATGTTGCTCATTGGTGTTTCTGGTTTTGGTGCCGAAATGTTCCGCATCGCCGACAGCACTGCAAACGGCGTAAATATGGATCACGAAAAGTGGTCATTCATTGGTTATCCGTTGGCAAACCTTGTTGATGGCTGGGCACCACGTTCGCTTGAATTGTGGCACCAAGGTTGGTGGATCGCTCACGTTGTTGCATTCATTGCGTTCCTTGCCATCTTGCCGATCACCATGTTGCGTCACATCTTTACGTCGCCTCTCAACATGTACCTCAAAGATCGTGATCGTCCCAAGGGCGCTATGAAGGCCATGCCAAATCTCACCGAGACATCACTTGAATCATTTGGCGCCTCAGTTGTTGAAGACTTCACGTGGAAGCAACTGCTCGACACCGACGCATGCACGATGTGTGGTCGTTGTACGAGCGTGTGCCCCGCACACGCAACTGGCAAGCCGCTCGACCCCCGTGAAATTGTTTTGAAGACCGGCGAAGTCATGGCTGCAACTGCAGCGCACGCACCTGGTGGTCGCGTGACTCCCCCAATCGGAACCGACGTCGAAATCACCATTAAATCAAATTCATTGTTTGAACGCATCAGTTCTGAAGAAGTTTGGGCATGCACCTCATGCAAGGCCTGCGACGAAATTTGTCCTGTCAACATTGAAATCCTCGACAAGATTCTCGACATGCGTCGTTACCTCACGTTGATGGAAAGCAACTTCCCACCTGAACTCGGTAATGCATTCCGTGCCATGGAAAACCAAGGCAACCCTTGGGGAATGAACCAGGGTGAACGTGGCGATTGGGCCGACGGTCTCGATGTTGACATCGTTGATCCGGGCGAAGTTCTTTCGCACGAATACCTCTACTGGGTTGGTTGTGCTGGCTCATTTGACGACAAGAACAAGAAGGTCACGCAGTCGATGGCCAAATTGCTTAAGCGTGCTGGCATCGACGTCGCCATTCTTGGACCAAGCGAAATGTGCACCGGTGACTCGGCGCGTCGTTCGGGTAACGAGTACTTGTTCCAGATGTTGGCCATGCCTAACGTCGACATGCTCAACGGCATGGGAGTCAAGAAAATTATCACGCAGTGTCCGCACTGCTTCAACACGCTCGCCAACGAGTACCCACAACTTGGCGGCCAGTACGAAGTCATTCACCACACGCAACTTCTTGAGCAGCTCATTGACAGCGGAAAGCTCGATGTCAGCAACGCAACTCTTGAAGAGCGCATCACCTATCACGACTCGTGCTACCTCGGCCGTCACAACGACGTCTACTTGGCTCCTCGCAAAGTCGTTGCCTCAATCAAGGGCATCGAAGTTGTTGAAATGCAGCGCAACGGAACCCAAGGCATGTGCTGTGGTGCTGGTGGCGCTCGTATGTGGATGGAAGAGACGATTGGTACCAAGGTCAACGACGAACGTGCCCGTGAAGCAATCAGCACTGGCGCGAGCCGTGTCGCAACGGCATGTCCGTTCTGTTACATCATGCTCGATGATGGTGTGAAAGCTGCTGGCGTTGAAGAAGACCAGATGAAGGTTGCCGACATCTCGATTCACTTGCTTGAAGCCATTGAAAATGGCGAGCGGCTATTGGCTAATCCGGCCACACCCCTCAAGGCCTGATTACGCCTTGAGGTGACTATTCACGAGTGAGCGAAGGTGTTCGATACCGACACCTTTGCTTGCACTCACCCACACAATGTCGCCTTGATCGAGCATGCATCCTGCAGCAAGATCTTTCTTACGAGTCGCGCGCTTCGATGACTTCACTTTGTCGTGCTTGGTTGCGACAACCGTGTGCGGCACGCCATTAGCACGCAACCACGTCAGCATTTGTACATCAAGTTTGGTCGGACCAATTTCGCCATCAACCAAAACGTAAACATTGACCAGTTCTTCGCGATCGAGCAAGTAGCCCTCAATCATCTTTTGCCAGCCCTGCTTAATGCGGCCAGGCACTGCGGCGTATCCGTAGCCAGGAAGGTCGACGAGTGTGCTGCCATTGGGCAAAGTAAACAAGTTGATCAGCTGCGTTCGACCAGGAGTATTTGAAACGCGAGCCAGTTGTTTGTGATTCGCGAGGGCATTAATCAACGACGACTTGCCAACATTTGATCGGCCAACGACTGCAACCTCTGCCGGTGACCCAGGCAGTGTGCTGATATCAACTGCCGAAGTCACGAATGTCAGTTGTAATGGCCCAGTCATGACCTGCAGTGTACGGACTTACTGACTCAAAGGTTTGTTAGTTGAGTCCGAGTGCAGCTAGTTCGGCACCAATTGTGGTGCTATCGCCGTGACCCGTGTGAACGATTGTCTCGGCGGGCAAACCAAATAACTTGCGACGAATAGATGCAACGATGGTGTCGTAATCACTAAAGCTTCGACCGGTTGCACCAGGCCCGCCACAAAAGAGTGTGTCACCACTAAAGATCGCATCGCCACCATTTTGGGTCGCTCCCACAACATGGAAACAACAACCTCCCGGCGAGTGGCCAGGAGTATGAATAACACCGATATCGGTTGACGCAACTTTCAAGATGCCGCCATGTGTTAACGACCCGTCGGGGTTTGAGTCTGGATAAACAACTTGCCACAACATGAGGTCGTCAGGATGCAACAAGATCGGAGCATCAACAACATCTTGCAAAGCCATCGCAGCATTGATGTGGTCGTTGTGACCATGCGTCAAGGCAATCGCCTTCACTCGCCGGCCATTGATTGCTTCAACGATTGGTAAAGCATCGTGTGCCGCATCAATCACAATCACTTCGCGATCATTACCAACCAACCAAATGTTGTTCGTCACTTCCCATTCGCCGCCATCAAGCGCGAAAATGCCAGTGGTAGTAACTAACTCAATCAAAGCAAGACCACACTTCGCAAAACTTCGCCACGCTCCATGCGATGGAACGCCTGCTCAATTTCGGAAAGACCAATTGTCTCGGACACAAAATCTTCGAGCGGCAAACGGCCTTGCAGGTGCAAGTCAACCAGCAACGGGAAGTCACGACTAGGCAAGCAATCGCCATACCAACTTGGCTTCAATGCTCCGCCACGACCAAAGAAATCAATCATCGGAATATTGGGCATCACCATGTCGGGAGTCGGGACACCAACTTGCACAACGGTGCCAGCGAGATCACGCGCGTAAAAAGCTTGGCGTAAAACTTCGGGATGACCCACGGCTTCAATACATACATCGGCACCTAAGCCATTCGTTGCGGCTTGTACTGCAGCAATCGGTTCAGTGTTGCTGGCATTGACAGTGTGCGTAGCACCAAACTGACGAGCCCATTCGAGTTTGCGATCGTCAAGATCGATCGCAACAATCGTTGTTGCTCCAGCGAGGCGTGCACCAGCAATCGCGGCGTTTCCAACACCGCCACAACCGAACACTGCAACGCTGCTTCCGCGCTGTACTTCACCCGTCAACATTGAGGCACCGATACCGGCCATGACCCCACAACCAAGCAAACCTGCAACAGCAGGAGAAGCCAACGGATTGACCAATGTGCATTGGCCCGCAGCGACCAAGGTCATCTCGGCAAAAGCACCAATGCCTAATGCAGGAGCAAGTGGAGTTCCGTCAGTCAATGTCATTTTCTGGGTTGCGTTGAAAGTGCTGAAACATAATTGCGGTTTGCCACGAAGACATGAACGACAATTTCCACACACTGCACGCCAGTTCAAGACAACAAAGTCACCTGGCTTCACATTGGTGACGTTGTCCCCGATTGACTCAACGATGCCAGCGGCTTCGTGTCCTAACAAGAACGGGAAATCGTCATTGATTCCACCTTCGCGATAATGAAGATCGGTGTGGCACACACCGCACGCCTGAACGCGAACTCGTGCTTCGCCAGGTCCCGGCTTAGGGACATTGATATCAACGAGTTCAACTGGCAAACCCTTGCCACGGGCAATAACGCCCTTCACTGTCTGAGACATGTTTTTCCTTAGGGTTGGTATTAATCAGTCGGTGCGAAAGTTTTCGAAGTAACGGCTCGGCGTTGGACCACGCTGACCGTGATACTTCGATCCACGTGCACCAGACCCATACGGCTGATCGGCAGGAGTTGTCATTTGCATGAAACTCACTTGACCAATTTTCATACCTGGATACAACGTGATCGGCAGACTTGCGACATTGGCGAGTTCGAGCGTGACGTGACCATCGAAGCCTGCGTCGATGAATCCTGCAGTCGAGTGAATCAACAGACCAAGGCGGCCAAGCGAGCTCTTACCTTCAATGCGTGCGACCAAATCGTTGGGCACAGCAATTCGCTCAAGCGTCGAGCCCAAAACAAACTCGCCAGGGTGCAGCATGAACACGCCATCTTCGGGGATGTCAACAAGCTCGGTGAGCGAGGTCATGTCTTTTTTGACGTCAATGATTCCGGCGGTGTGGTTGCGAAAGACGCGAAAGAGATGGTGCAGGCGAACGTCAATTGATGACGGCTGGATGAGCGCCTCGTCGAGGGGGTCAATGATGATTCGGCCAGCATTCAAGGCCTCACGGAGCGAACGGTCAGACAAGATCACGCCTCCTACCGTAGCCGCCGGAAAGTAGGCCATCAAAAGTCTGTTAGT
>WLMQ01000119.1 GCA_009700145.1 Actinomycetota bacterium | reverse complement strand
TTTCGAATCGCCGAAACCTTGTTGCGCGGACTGGGTATGTCTCTATTTGCAGTGCCGTTGATCGCGATTGTTCCGGTGTTGTTGTTGGCATTCACGGGCACAACACCGCGAATTATTCTGGCTGCCATGGCGGTGTATTTTCCGACCTATATCGCAACGATGAATGGAATGCGCAATGTCGATCCACGACTTGTTGATGTCGTGATGGTCGCTGGTGGTTCGACAACTGATGTCTTGCGCTGGATTCGAGTACGCAGCGCGTTGCCTCACATTGTCAGCGCCTTCAGAGTTGCTGCGCCAGCAGCTTTGCTCGGAACTTTGCTCGCTGAGTTTGGTGGCGGAACTCGATGGGGCCTCGGTACGTATCTGCTCGGTTCATTGGGTCAGGCGAATCCGTCGCGCTTGTGGAGCATTGGTTTAGTTGCGACAGCGGTCGCTGCTTCGGCGTACATGTTGTTTGCCTTCATCGGCGCCCGCCTCTCACGGTCGTCAATGTCGGCCACAGTCCAAACATCAATGCCAATCGGTGAGGTCAGTGGCCCATGGTGGAAGCGTTTAGGCGGGGGAGTGATTTCGGCCGGAGTTGTCTTAGGTCTTTGGGCGTTGGTGCTGAGCATTCTGGATATGTCGCCCGTTGTCGCCAAGTCTCCATTAGCGATCGTAAGGTATTTAACTTCTGACCCTCGCGCTTCAGTTTCACGGTCACGATTGTTCGATGCGTACAGCGAAACTCTGCCGTTGGCTTTGATCGGTTTATTGTGTGGGCTCGCTGCCGCCTTGCTGCTTGCAGTGATATTAAGTTTGCGCCCTGCGCTTGGTCGAGCAGTTTTGCCATTTGCATTGGTTTCGCAAACAATGCCATTGCCAGCGTTAACACCGTTGATCGTTCTGGTTTTTGGTCGAAGTATTTTGGCAACAGTTGTGGTGTGTGTTTCGGTGACTTTCTTTCCGTCGTTTGTGACGATCTCTCAAGCGCTGGCGACAACATCTTCGGCTGCGATTGATGTTGTTCGCGTCAGTGGCGGTGGACGTTTCAAGTCGTTGCGTTTCGTAGGTTTGCCCGGTGCTGTCCCTGCGATGGTGACAGCAGCACGACTGGCCGCTCCACGTGCATTGCTTGGTGTGATGATTGCCGAGTATTTAGCAACGGGTGACGGACTCGGGAATCTACTGAACGAATCGCGTGGACGCCTTGACTACGGAATGATTTGGACGGTCGCCACAACGTCGGTATTAGTTGCGGTGTTAATCACTCAACTGTTCGGCCTTGCCGAAAAACTCACCCGCAAATAGTTCTGTCCCTACGAGAAGTTGAGCAGCATTCGTAACACTCGGCGAATCTGAAAACGCGACTCGCTATCAATGACCCCGAGCGGATGTACGAGTCGACGTTTGTTGATGGAACGCAACTGTTCACATTGGGCGTAACTGATTTCTGAAATACCTGAGTCAACACCGGGTTCAACTTCAACGTGAAAGTTCAAATCTCGGCGACTCGTCGTAAACGGAACAACAAAAACATTGCTCAGAAAGTCGGCGAAACCATCGGTTGGTCCAACGACAAGTGCTGGCCGTTTGTGTCCAGGTTCTGCCGGAAAGTTGGGTCCGAAGTCAACGAGCCAAATGCTGTCGATGAGATCCATTAATTGACTCCGTCGGCAACTTCGGTCAACGAGGATTCGCGCAAGTAATCGGCCCACGCTTGTGGGTCGGCACGCAAACGTTGCATCTGCGACTTTGCCTCGGCAACGAATAGTTGTTGCTCCAAGGCGGCGGTTGCTCGACGTAGGACTTCCATCAGCGATAGGTCAGCGCTTTGGCTCAGATCAAGAAGACGGCGGTGGGTGTCGCGGTCAACCCGAATAGTTGTGGAGTCAGTCATGAGCATGACTTTAGGCTCCCAACCTGGGTTTGTCTACAAATTGTCTACAAGAATTGCGGGTGTTTTTCATGCCGCAGTGAGGCTTCAAGGTCGCAGTCGACGGTGGTTGAACAGGGAAATACTTTCTGACACGCCATCAGAAAAAATGTGCCCAACGCCTAAGGTATTACGCATGACTCGGGGGATGTTCACGGTTCCGCAAGGACGCCGTATCTACGGAATGCAATTGCCCGTCCAGGCACAAAGCGCCTATTTCGTGGCCGACTGGGAACGCACGGCCGGACCCAAAGAACTAGGTCGTCTGGCCAAGGCTTGCGACGATAATGGCTATGCCTATGTCGGGGTGTGTGACCATGTGGCCCTGCCCGAATCAGTAGTCGGCGGAATGGGTACGCATTGGGCCGACCCGATTGCAACGCTCGGCTGGATCGCTGGCATGACATCGAAAGTCGGTTTGCTGACGCACGTCTATGTGTTGCCGTATCGCAGTCCGCGAGTGGCGGCAAAACAATTTGCGACACTTGATCATCTGAGCGATGGTCGTGCGCTCATCGGAATTGGCGCCGGACATGCGCAAGCCGAATTTGAATTGCTCGGCGTTGATTTTCATAGCCGTGGTAAAGCTCTTGACGTCGGCGTTCCTGAACTCGCGAAGTTGCTCGAGAATGAATTCGTTGATGGATTTGGTGCGCGTCCGTTACCGACACAATCCCCCCGTCCACCGATTTGGGTTGCGGGTTCAAGCCCAGCAGCAATCAAGCGCGCCGCTCGTGTCGCTGACGGTTGGTTGCCCCAAGGACCATCAGACGCATCAATGGTGAACATGTTGAATGAAGAACGCGCCCGTGTGGGTCGTGCTGCGTCAGCCAGTGACGGATTCATGATCGGACACATCACGCCGTTCTTGTATGTCGGCAAGCCCTCGTTTGATGTTGGTGAAGCAACACTCAGTGGTTCTGCCCAATCAATTGCCGAACGAATTCTTGAAGGAACTGCGTCTGGTGTGAACCAGTTGCAAGTTCGCTTTAAGGCACAAAGTTGCGATGAACTCTGCGACCAAATTGCCGCCTTCGCCAGCGAAGTCGCGCCACTAGTTACAACAATCTAAGAAATAGTCACTTCACTAACGGAGCCATCATGCTGTCAAATCTCGACGACTTCCCCATTCACCAAACATCTGAACCGATGCGCCATGTCGCAACGAGTGATCGTAATTTCTATGATCGCTACTACTTCAATGGTTTCAACCATGACGGCACCGTGATGTTCGTGTGTGGTTTGGGCGTGTATCCAAACCTTGGCGTGATTGATGCGTACCTATTGGTCTTCCATGAAGGTCAGCAGCAAGTTGTCCGTGCATCTGGTGCGCTGGACAACGCCAACCGCATGAAACCCGGCGTTGGCCCAATCAGCATTGAAGTCATTGAGCCGTTGCAAAAATTGCGCGTGCGTTGCGATGACAACGAATGGGGTATCACCATTGATGCCACGTGGACTGGTGCGATGCCCGCTTTCGAAGAGCCTCGTCATTACATCCGTGAAAACGGCCGCGTGATTTTTGATACGTGTCGCCTCGCGCAAACTGGTGGTTGGGACGGAACTCTCACTGCGGGTGGACACACATTCGCTATTGACTCGAAGACTTGGTGGGGGACCCGCGATCGCTCGTGGGGTGTGCGCCCGATTGGTGAAAGCGAACCCCCCGGAATTCGAGCGAGCAATCCTTTTAGTTGGTTCTGGATTTATACGCCGATTCGTTTCGCCGATCATTCGCTCATGATCATCATGCAAGAAAATCCTGATGGCAGTCGTGTGATGGAAGAAGCAACGCGCATTTGGCCCGATGGTCGCATCGAACAACTCGGTCGTCCTGAACACGATCTTGAATATCGCGAAGGTTCACGGTTCTCGACTGGCGGAGTCATTCGTGTTGTTGCCGATGATGGCCATGTGACAACCCTTGATATTGAACCGTTGTTACCAGTGCATATTGGTATCGGAACTGGTTACGGCTACGACGCCGATTGGCGCCACGGAATGTGGCAAGGCCCGTTGAAGGTCGAGAACTTCCACTTAGATACGACCACTCCCGAAGGTGCAATGCGTTTGTTCGGCATTGTCGATAACTCAGCAAAGTTTGCTTACACCGATCGTGATGGCAAGCGCCATGAGGGTTTTGGTTTGTACGAGAACATGGCAATCGGGCCGCATGAAAAGTATGGCTTCACCGACATGCTCGATGGCTTCGTGAAAAAATAGAGAGATTCACATGGCCCACAAGACTTATCCCCGTTCAATTCAACTTGGTGACCTATTTGAAGTCATCGCTGATGCGATTCCTAATGAACCAGCACTCATCACTAACGATGTTCAGTTCACGTTTGCCGAACTTGATGATCGTGTGACTCGACTCGCTAACCACCTATTGTCGATTGGCATCAAGCATGGTGAACATGTCGGAGTACACGCGCAAAATACGCACGAATGGGTTGAGGCTTTCTACGCATGCGCCAAGATCAGTGCCGTCGCGATCAATGTCAACTATCGGTACGTAGCTGCTGAATTGCGCTATCTCTATGACAATGCCGATTGTGTTGCGGTCATTGCTGATCCCGAATACATGGATGCAGTGAATGGAGTTCGCAATGAACTTCCGAACTTACGCAATGTGATCATGCTCGGTGAAGAATATGAAACGGCATTGGCCAATGCTTCGACAGATCGCGATTTTCCAGGTCGTTCACCTGACGATGTGTATGTCTTGTATACCGGAGGCACGACTGGGATGCCCAAGGGCGTGATGTGGCGCCATGAAGACGTCATTCTTGGTGCAATGAATTCGGCGCGTGCTAATCGTCCGATTGAACGCATTGAACAATTGGGCGAAGAGGCTGCGGCCTCGGGCTTTCGTGCTCGTCTGATGTCGATTGGTCCGATGATGCATGGTGGCGGTCAGTGGATCATGGGCAATGCCTACACGTCTGGTGGTTGCTTTGTGTTGTACACCAAAAAGCGCTTTGACCCGAACGAAGTTTGGCAATTGGTTGCCGACGCTGTCGTCACTTCGGTGTCAACCGTCGGTGATGCAATGGCTCGACCATTGGCTGAAGCACTACTTGTTGAACCACGGCCGAACTTTGATTTGTCGATGCTGTTTGCCATCGGCAACGGTGGTGCACAGTTGTCGACGGGTGTGCGCGAACAAATACGTGAAGCGCTACCTAAAGTTGCAATTCTCGACAGCTTTGGCGCTTCCGAAACTGGTGCGGCCGGTGCGCGAACCGATGATGGGTCGGCAATGAGTTCTCCGAAGTTCGCAATGAATGCTGACACGACAGTGATCACCGAAGATGGTCGTCAATGTGGTGTTGGCGAAGTGGGCAAGTTGGCCCGCAGCGGACATATTCCATTGGGTTATTTCAAAGACCCAGTCAAGACTGCTGAAACTTTCCGCACATTCGACGGCAAGCGTTGGGTGATCCCAGGTGACTTTGCGCAGATTGAAGACGATGGTCAGATCACGTTGCTTGGACGTGGATCGGTGTGCATCAACTCGGGTGGAGAAAAGATTTACCCCGAAGAAGTTGAAGCGGCGCTCAAGCAACATCCAGCGGTATTCGATGCAGTAGTCATCGGAACTCCAAATGTTCGTTGGGGCGAGCAGGTCACAGCATTAGTTCAGCTGCGTGAAGGTACGAGCCCAAGCATGGAAGAGATTGTGACTTTCTCACGCACTTTGGTGGCCGACTACAAGAGCCCGAAAGCAGTCTTCTTTGTGCCAGTCGTCGAGCGCACGCCAGTGGGCAAAGCCGACTATCAGTGGGCTAAGGCTGAAGCCTTACGCCTGATTGGTTAACGAACAACTAGCCGCGAACGCGACCCCACTCGCCGGGCTCGCGACCAAGTTTTTCAAGTCGTCGAGTCACCGACAGTGGTGCGCCGATATCAAGACCAGCCCGAATTTTGCGAACTTGTTCGCCATCTTCGTCCCAGATATGACACGTATTTAAGTTCGACTTAAATCCCATTTCGCGTTGTTCGGGAGTCATCTCGGGTCGATCGGCGCCTGCCTCGA
>WLMQ01000118.1 GCA_009700145.1 Actinomycetota bacterium | reverse complement strand
GTTTTCACAGAAGTAGTTGTTGCTCCGTCTTTTGATGCTGATGCGCTTGATGTGTTGTTAGCAAAGAAGAACTTGCGCGTGATTTCAGCGTCTGCTCCATCGGCTCGCAAACTAGATATTCGTTCAATTGATGGCGGATTTTTGGTGCAGAATGCCGACGTTGTCAACCTTGATCGCAGTACCTGGAAAGTTGTGACCGAAACTCAACCCACTACCGCGCAATGGGCCGACCTTTCGTTTGCTTGGCAAGTGTGTTCGATTGTGAGTTCGAATGCGATTGTGTTTGCGAAGGACCAGCAAGCATTCGGAATTGGTGCGGGTCAACAAAATCGCCTCGATTCTGCACGAATTGCCGCCGAGCGTTCTGCAGGTCGTGCCATTGGTGGAGTATGTGCAAGTGACGCCTTCTTCCCATTCCGTGATGGTCTTGATGCCACTGCTGCGGCAGGAATCAAAGCGGTCATTCAGCCGGGCGGAAGCGTGCGCGACGAAGAAGTGATCGCTGCTGCCAACGAGCACGGCATCGCAATGATCTTTACTTCAGAGCGCCACTTCAAGCACTGAGCAGCTTTCGCCCCTAAACTTGCGACATGGCTCGAATTGCAGACCTCCTCGCCGCGGGCCGAACATATTCGTTTGAGTTCTTTCCACCCAAGACCGATGGAGCGCAGTTGTCACTTGGTCGGGCAATTGGCGAACTCGAACCACTTGCGCCGAGTTTTGTCAGTGTCACTTATGGTGCGGGCGGAAGTACCCGTCAACGCACTCATGCAGTGGTGTCGTGGATGCGCAAAGAAACAACTCTGACACCGATGGCGCACTTAACGTGCCAAGGTCATGTGCGCGCTGAGATTCGTGAAATTTTGAACGACTATGCCGTCGATGGCGTTGAAAACATCCTGGCTCTTGGTGGAGACGTACCGACCGATGGTGAATCCGCGCCAAGCGATTACACCTTCGCCAGTGAACTTCTTGAAGATGTCGTGGCCGATGGACGTTTTTCAGTTGGAGTTGCGGCCCACCCCGAACTTCATCCACGTTCACCAGATCGCGCAACTGATCGCAAGTTTCTCGCAGCAAAATTGTCGCGAGCCGATTTTGCGATTACCCAGTTCTTCTTTGATCTTGATGTCTACGTGCAGATGGTCAATGAACTCGCCGATCTTGGAGTTACCAAGCCAATTTTGCCGGGCATCATGCCAGTTACCAATAAGAATCAAATCCGTCGTATGGCCGAACTATCTGGCGCGGCGTTCCCCACATGGCTCTCAGAACGACTTGATCGCACCGATGATGCAGAAGAAATTCGACGTATCGGTGTTGATGCCGCGACTGAGTTGTGTCAAGGACTTCTCGATGTTGGCGCGCCTGGTCTGCACTTCTACACCATGAACCGAAGTACCGCGACGAGCGAAATTTACGCAAATCTCGGTTTGTCGCCAACTCGCTGAGACACAGCGGCTCGGTTGCGCCTAGCGTGTGGTCATGATCACTTACGACAAGATTTATATCAACGGTGCCTGGGTTCCTTCCGAAGGCAAGGGCGTTCTTGAAGTCACCAACTCGGCGACTGAAGAAATCATTGCCACAATCCCCGACGGAACGACGGGTGACGTTGACAAGGCTGTTGCTGCAGCAAAGGCTGCGTTTGAGGGTTGGAGCGCATTACCAAGCGAAAAGCGCGCCGAGTACTTGATGAAGATTCACGCCGGACTCGAAGCTCGCACGCAAGAAATTGCTGAGGCAGTTGCTCGCGAAGTTGGTATGCCCGTCGGTATGGCAACCATGATCCAGGTCGGCTTGCCTAAGGGCAACTTCGCAATCACCGCTGGTCTCTTGGGTACTTATAAGTTTGAAGAAGAAATCGGCAACTCAATCGTTGTGCGCGAACCATTTGGTGTTGTTGGCTGTATTTCACCCTGGAACTATCCGTTGCACCAGATCGCGCTCAAGGTTGCACCGGCACTTGCTGCTGGCAACACCGTTGTGGTGAAGCCATCAGAAGTTGCACCAATCAACGCGTTTATCTTGGCCGAAATTGTTCACGACGCTGGCCTGCCTGCAGGTGTGTTCAACTTGGTCACTGGTGTTGGCCCTGTTGTCGGTGAAGCAATTGCTGCCCACCCCGACGTTGACATGGTGAGCTTCACCGGTTCAACTCGCGCCGGAAAGCGCGTTGCCGAAGTTGCTTCGCAAAATGTGAAAAAGGTGTCGCTTGAACTGGGTGGCAAGAGCCCCAACGTGATTCTTGATGACCTCGACGACGAAGGTTTCACCAAGGCGGTTGCCGCTGGTGTTGGCAAGTGCTTCTTGAACTCAGGCCAAACTTGTACTGCACTGACTCGCATGTTGGTCCCTCGTACTCGCTTGGCGCAGGCTGAGCAGATTGCAGCAGCCGCTGCATCAAAGTTCACCGTCGGTGACCCCTTCGATCCGGCATCGCGCCTTGGACCATTGGTGTCGGCTGTTCAGCGTGATCGTGTCCGTGGATTCATCCAGACTGGTATCGACGAAGGCGCGACTTTGGTGACTGGCGGAACCGCCAGCCCCGAGGGGCTCACTGCTGGTTTCTTTGTGCAACCCACAATTTTCTCGAATGTCACGCCCGATATGACGATCGCCCGCGAAGAGATTTTCGGACCAGTTCTGTCGATCATCCCGTACGACACCGAAGAAGATGCCATTCGCATTGCCAATGACACTGTGTACGGCCTCGCCGCTGGTGTGTGGAGTGCGACGCCCGAGCATGCCAAGCAGGTCGCCCGTCGCCTGAAGGCTGGTCAGGTTGAGGTCAACGGTGGCTCATTTAACCCCGCTGCCCCCTTTGGTGGCTACAAGCAGAGCGGACTCGGACGTGAAGCCGGAAAATTCGGTTTAGAAGAGTTCTGCGAAGTGAAGTCAATGCAACTCTGATTCACGGCAGACTTGGGGATTAATGGCCCCGACTACTGAGACCTCTCGATCACAACAGATCAGTCGAGTGCCGTATCTTCCCGGCCTCGACGGTTTGCGTGCCCTAGCAGTTCTCGCCGTCATTATTTATCACGCCAATTCAACATGGTTGCCTGGCGGCTACTTGGGTGTCGAAGTTTTCTTTGTCATCAGTGGCTATCTCATTACGTTGCTTCTAGTCGCCGAAGAAGAACGCACAGGCGCGATTAGTTTGCGCGAGTTCTGGGCTCGTCGGGCCCGACGGCTATTACCAGCGTTGTTCACGATGTTGGTCTTACTCATCATGTGGACATCGCTTCGCGAACGAGATTCGTTAGGTGCGTTACGTGGTGACGTCGTTGCTGGCGCGCTCTACGGTTCGAACTGGTTCCAGGTGTGGGTTGGTGCTGGTTACACGGCGGCTAATGATTTTGCTCCATTACGTCACTTGTGGTCACTCGCAGTAGAAGAACAGTTCTACTTATTGTGGCCAGTCATTATGTTGGTGATCTTGCGGCTTGGTCGCGATCGATTACCTCGCGTAGCGATGTGGTTTTTTGGTATCGCAGCAGGCATCGCCGGATTCGTGGCACTGGTCATGCCAACTGGTCGCATTGGTGAAAGTTGTACATCAACCCCGAACGCATATTGGTCTTTGGGTGAACGATGCATCAGCAAAGTTGATCTTTTGTATTTGTCGACACCGACGCGAGCCACCGGTCTGTTGCTCGGTGCAGCACTAGCAATTGTCTGGCGACCCTACGCATTGTTGCGCGGCCCGATGAAACGTAAAGGTCCGATGATGGATCCGGTGGCCATTATTGGCCTGATTTTATTGGGCTTTTTGATTTACAAGGTTCATATCGTTCACCTCGTGGGTGAAGATGGTTTACACGCCGACCCATGGTTATTCCGTGGCGGTTTGTTCTTGACAGGCATCGCGACGTTGATGGTGATCTCGGCGGTCGCTCACCAAAAGGCATTCACTGGTCGAGTTCTTGGAAATGTTGTGTTGCGCACCATTGGTGAGCGTTCATATGGTTTGTACTTGTATCACTGGCCCGTATTTCAGGCATTGCGTCACGAAACCGGGATTGCGTTGAAGCCACATGAATTCATTGCAGCAATGTTGGTAACTGCGGCAATTACCGAATTTTCGTATCGTTATATCGAGTTGCCAATCCGCGAACGCCGACTCAAGGAATCAATTCAAGCTCTCTTGCGCAGTGGGCCTGGTGAATTGCGTCGTCGTGGGTCGTTTGGTCTGATCATTTCGTGTTCAATCGCCTTGCCTGTTTTTGCAGTCTTTAGTTTGGCGACTGCCGAGTATAAAGCCAACGATGTTCAGGCTTCGCTTGATGCCGGAGAAGGTTCGGTCACTGACGTACTCAGCAATTTGACATCGTCAACGACGCCGTCATCGGTACCCGAGGCAACCGCAGTGCCAACAGCAAGTGATGCTCCAACTACAACTGCAGCGCCGACGACTACAACGACGTATGTTCCTCCGCATTACGACGTGTTCGCGCTTGGTGATTCGGTCATGAAAGGTGCTGCGCCAGCTTTAGCCGATTTGGGCATTGTTGTTGATGCAGTGCAAGATCGCCAAGGAAAAATGGGCGCCGATATTTTCGTGCAGTTGAAAGAACTTGGCGTCACGATGGACGCGGCCGTCGTGCACCTCGGCACCAATGGTCCGATGAGTCAAGAAACTCTCGACACCATGATGCAGGCATTGAGTGATGTTCCGCGAGTGGTCGTATTAACCAGTAAGGCGTATCGCGATTGGACCGATGCCAATAACGAAAAGATTCGTGCGTTGCCAGCGACGTATCCGAATGTGACGGTGCTTGATTGGCAACTAGTCGCGACGTTGTGCCCGGGTAACTGTTTGACTGCCGATGGGATTCACTTAGAGCGAGAAGGTATTACTTACTACGCCGACGAAATCTGGAAAGCCCTCGGGCGCTAAATCGAGTCAGATCAGGAATTTTTCCTACCCTCACTGTCTATTTTATTGTCTATTTTTCGGGTTTGCTTTTCGGGATTTGGGTGCGGGCGACCTACGATCTAGGCATGACTTCTAAAACTCCCGTACGCGTTGCCGTGACCGGTGCTGCCGGCCAAATTGGTTACAGCCTTCTCTTCCGTATTGCTTCAGGCGCCATGCTCGGACCCGATACACCGGTCATCTTGCAGCTCCTCGAAATCACGCCAGCCCTCAAGGCCCTCGAAGGCGTGAAGATGGAACTCGATGACTGTGCATTCCCGTTGCTCGCTGGTGTCGTCGGCACCGATGACGCTGATGTTGCTTTCGGTGACGCCGATGTTGCATTGCTCGTGGGCGCCATGCCCCGCAAGGCCGGCATGGAGCGCGCCGACCTCTTGAGCGCGAACGGTGGCATCTTCAAGCCGCAAGGTGAAGCATTGTCACGTTCGGCTAAGCGCGATATCAAGATTCTTGTTGTCGGCAACCCTGCCAACACCAATGCTTTGATTGCTCAGCAGAACGCTAAAGATCTCGATCCGGGCCGCTTCACCGCGATGACTCGTCTCGACCACAACCGTGCCGTCAGTCAGATTGCGCAGAAGCTTGGCGCAACAGTTTCAGATGTGAAGAAGATGACCATTTGGGGCAATCACTCAACAACGCAGTATCCCGACTTGTTCCATTGCGAAGTTGGCGGCAAGAACGCCTACCAGGCAGTGAACGATCACGCGTGGGTTGACACAACCTTCATCCCAACAGTTGCCAAGCGCGGTGCCGCAATCATCGAAGCTCGTGGAGCATCGTCGGCTGCTTCAGCAGCGAACGCGGCAATCGATCACGTACGTAGCTGGGCTCTAGGCACTGCTCCTGGCGATTGGGTATCGATGGCCGTTCCGAGTGATGGCAGTTACGGCGTGCCCGCAGGTTTGATCTCGAGCTTCCCGTGCGTCTGCAAGGACGGCAAGTACGAAATCGTTCAGGGTCTCGACATTGACGCATACAGCCGCGGCAAGATCGATGCCTCAACGGCCGAACTTGCCGAAGAGCGTGACGCTGTCCGCGAACTCGGCTTGATCTAAAACTGTCTGATCTAGTACAGCCTGATCTAAAACTGTCTGATCTAGCTGACGGCGACTTGGCAGGCAATACGCATCATTTGATCGACGCCTTTTTTCAAGTCCTCGTCCGAAATTCGTTCAACATTGCCACCGTCAGGATCAATGACGTCGCTG
>WLMQ01000117.1 GCA_009700145.1 Actinomycetota bacterium | reverse complement strand
GCGGTTGCGAGTCTCCGCCACCAAGGCCGAGATCAAAGGCACTGGGGCCTGCTTGCTTCAATTTTCTCGCTTCTTCGAAACGACGATGACGACCCTTTTTCACGGCAGGGCTCCGAACTTGTGAGAGGGGTAGGCGATGGTTACGAAAGTGGGTGGCACTGGCCTGAAAACAGGACGCACCGACTCAAATTCGGCCAAGTCACATGACTACTCACACGACAGGGCGACAAGAGTGTAGGAGCAAATGACGTCCATATGTGGGAACTTCAGGCTCTTTCGGGTTATTTCAGTGTGCCATTGGTAGCCCTTGGGCTTAGAAACTGCCCTGTTTGGTGCTTTTCGGGCCAAATCTTGAGATTTGAGTGACTGAGTCGAACTACTGGTCTGGTGAGGCCGAGATCATTTTGAGCCCACCCTTGCCGTCAAAGGACAAGCCAGCCCGACCGTGTAAAAGATCATCAAGCTGTTCTCCAATGAGATCGTGACGCCAGCCAGTAGACAACCGGGCATCATCGTCTTTGCGCAAAAACGCCTCAATGTCACTACGGGTGGCTAACAGGGCGGTGTCGACATGCTCGAGTCGGGCGACTTCACTGATCCAGGCTGAAATGAGTGTGATCGCCGGACGCAAATGTCGGTCGACTTCTTCGCCATCGTTAGCCGAGATTTCGACTGGATTCTCTTTGCCGCGAGCAACTGCAGCCAATATTTCTTGCCCAATGGCACCCCGGGTGTGGCGATCGTCAACACCTCGCGATTGAGACAGGTCGCCCAAATTGTTGGGCTCGCGTTGAGCAATGCCTTGAAGAGCCAAATCAGGAAGTACTTGGCGAGGCGGAATGTCACTAGCCATCGCGCGACGTTCACGCCATTCGGCAAGGGCCGCCAACACTCCGCGAGTTCGCGGTTTGAGCGCCCGAACGTCTTTTTGTTTTTGCCAGGCATCGGCCGGATTTCCAGGTCCCACTTTGCGATTGCGCAATTCTTCACACGCATCAATCGCCCATGACAAACGATGACGTTCTTCAAGTTTGGAAGTGAGCAGGTCATGAATTTCTAGAAGATGCTCAACATCTGATGCAGCGTACGACTTCTGCCCATCAGTGAGTGGACGACGTAACCAATCGGTCAGTCGGTCGCCTTTGGGTAGCACCAGTTTAAGTTCGGAATTAACTAGTGAAGCGAGCGATGGAGTTGAGTAGCCCAGGAAACCCGCAGCGATTTGGGTGTCAAAGATTTTTGCCGGAATCGTGCCCATCGCGTGCGACATGACATCGAGATCTTGTTGAGCAGCGTGCAAAACAATGAGATGATCTTCACCAAAGATTCGTCTCAGCTTCGATGCCGTACACGCCAATGGATCAACGATTGCAATTCCATCGAGCCAGGCCAATTGAATGAGAGCCAAGCGAGGAAAATAAGTTTTCTCTCGATGAAACTCGGTGTCAAGAGCGATTCGGTCGTGTGACTGCAATCGATCAAGGAGTTCATCTAGGGCTTGATCATCGGCAATCCATTCGAAACTCACTTGGGTTGACTTCCCTCAATGACATCGTGACCCTGCATGATCCATCCCATCGTTCCACCTGCGATGTTGATGACAACCAAAGATTTCTGTGCCAAATAGTCGCACGCACTTGCGCTCCGTCCACCGACCTTACAAATCACGTAAGTGACTCCTCCTCGCGGATTGCGGAATTCTTCAACTCGGTTCGGCACTTCGTTCAACGGGATATGAATTGCGCCAGGAACATGTCCATCTACGTACTCGTCAGTTTCACGCACATCAATGAGAAAGACATGCTCATCGAATAGATCAGCGAATTCGGTGACGGTGATTTCTGAATACTGCGACGACATGATTCCAAACTAGCCTTTTGATTGTTGAAATTTCTCAAAATCGGTCGGTGAATTGACGTTCGTGAGATGTGAATCATGAATAACAACAGGCTGACGTTTGAGATCAAGCCACGCTTTCACGACCGATCGCTGCTTCGCCTCGAACTGATGACTCAACACCGGTAAGCAGGATTCAACGCTCCAGATAGCGCAAAGTGGCTGGCTGCCCTGATCACTTTGGTCGCTGTGACTTTGGGCGAAATAAACATCATGTGTAGGGGTCTCATTGAGAGATACTTGATCGAGCAAGTCGACGATATCCCCGTGGGTGAGCGTGAGTAAATCAACAGCGATGATGATCGCTATTCCCTGTTGCGCGTGTCGGATCGCGGACAAAATGCCCGACAGCGGTCCTTGATGACTGACATCGTCTTTGACCACTGGCCAACGCTGTTGATCTAGTTCGGCTGACACGGATCCTGCGATAAATACTCCTTGATCACAGAAAGGTTGAAGTAACTCACATTGACGTTCAATCGCAAATCGCTGATTGACCGGTAGCAGTGCTTTATCAGTGCCCATACGACTGCTCTTGCCGCCAGCGAGTACATAACCGCGAATTTGAGTCATGGACAGGCCTCGGGTGTTGGATTACTGAAGGGCGGTGAGAAATTCGTGGGGAATTCCCGAAGGATCGAGCTGCAAAAGAAAGAGGTGGCATCGTTCGGCTTCATCTGATTCGCCAATCGCTTCGGCGAATTTTTGCAAGCCAAGCAAACAACGCAAAAAGCCATGATTCGAATCTTGGTTCCATCTGACATAACCAGAACCGCGCCAACCATTTTGGCGCAACGTGTCGAGTCCTCGGTGATAGCCAATTCGGTAATACGCATAGCGTTCAAGATCGTCACGTCCCAAATCTCCGATACTTGCCCACGAGATAAGCGAACGTGGATGGTGACCCACCACGACTGCGACCGCCTCGCGGCGTGATTCAGGATCAACTCCAAGTGCCTGGGACAATTCGTGACGGATAATTGGATCCTCAAGTGGGATCACAGTCGTCGGCGGTCCTTGAGGAGTCAAACTGATGGGATTTTGCGAAGCTGGCGTGGGACTCGACATGTCGTCAGAGTATCGCCCTCTGGAGGGGTATGCCCGACGGTGATGCAGTGAGTTGCGTAGTCTGACTCCATGACCAGCCTCGTTTCATTCGGTGTGTGGGCTTTAGACGAAGCCCAGTTGAAGAACTTCACGACATACGGTGCATTGTTGCCGATTGTGATTGGCCTTATCATCTTCAAGTTTGCGGTGAGTGCAATGGTTCGTTCAATCGTCTTGATTGTCGCTCTTGCCTTAGGGGTGCTGATCTACAGCCAACGATCAGAAATATCGAATTGTGTCGATAGTGCGAAGGCCAACGCTGAAGCGTCACTAGGCAAAGTCCAATGCAAAGTTCTAGGTCTCAATATCGATCTTGATCTTCACGACCAGATTCCCTGAGCGACTCGTCGGATCAGCGGTTGAACGAGTAATTCAACGAAATCATCTGGTGATCCAGAGTGAGCATTGTGGTGTGCACCTTCTATTTTGATTGAACGGCAATCCGGAAGATTTCCGAGAAGTTCGGCACTGGCCTGTAAATGGGGTTTCGACAGCGACCCATATCCAGCCATAAGTGGTCCCCGTACAAGTTGGATGTCCCAAGGTTTGTTCCGCCGGATATCACTCAGTTCACCTACGAGTGCCTCGCCTTCAGACCGTCGTTGGATTTTTGTTGAATCTGGAAGGGACTCCCAACGCCGATGTCCGATGAATCGTCGCATAAAAGTTTCCGCAGCCATTTCGGGATCGTCGGCAACCGCGACAGCGGCGCTTCCACCTGAGTCTTTAGGCCACCACGACTCCCAACTCATCGGACTTTCGTAAACAACAAGTCCGGAGATTGCGTCAGGAAAACGTTGGGCATACGACAAAGCGACGACTCCCCCAAAACTGTGTCCCACCAATATCACTTTTTGATTCGCAGCGAACTGATCAAGGATCTCGCTGAGGTCACTCATTTGTTCATCTACTGAAAAGGTTCCGCGTTGTTGAACTGATTTTCCGTATCCGCGACGATCAAAAGTAAGGACTTGATGAGACGTACTCAAAAGACGAGCCATACGAGCGAAGGCCGCCTGGCGATCCATACTTCCGTGAATCAAAACGATCATTGGAGTATCAATATTTAGTTCGAAGCGTTTGTCGTGACGTCGAACGCTCTCAATTACCTGACTCCGACCCATACAAATACATCTTGCCACGCATATCCTGATATGCGATGGAAGTACTACTGATTCGACACGCCATACCGATCCGACGCGAACTTGAAAGTGGTATCGCCGACCCCGAGTTGGCTATTGAAGGACTTAAGCAAGCCGAATTGATGGCTCAATATTTGGCTTCTGAAAAGCTACATGCCATATATGCCAGTCCTATGCAGCGCGCTCAGCAGACTGCTCAACCGTTAGCAGCCGTGCAGGGCCTTGCTATCACAACAATTGATGGTGTGGCTGAGTACGACAAAAATAGCAACCAGTACGTTCCTGTCGAAGAACTCAAGGCCAAGAACGATCCGCGATGGCAGGAAATGTTGCGCGGTGAATGGACCTCAACAGATGAGACTGAGGAAGAATTCATCAGTCGAACAGTGAGTTCAATTGAGGACATCATTACCAACCATGCATCGCAGCGAGTGGCGATTGTGTGTCATGGCGGCGTCATTAACGCGTACATCTGCCATGTTTTAGGGCTCAAGAACCAACGTGGCTTCTTCTACCCCAACTACACGTCGATTCATCGAATTGCCGCAGCGGGTAGCGGGGAACGCAGCATTGTCACGCTCAATGAAACGTCACACTTGCGCGGATCCGGATTGCCAATCGGGCTATTCCAGAAATAGTTATTCAACCGAGAAGAACGGAGACGCCATCAATGAACAGAAAATCTGATTTGTCGGTTGACGGACTGATTCGTCACCTCGATGCCTCGGTATCGCCAGCACATTCAGTTGAATATTCAGCCACTCGTCTTCGTGGAGCCGGGTTTGTCGAAACTTCTTTTGAACGTCTCAAAGACGGCTTGCCAACGAATGGTTTCATAGCAGACGCCGGGCTGCTGTTGGCGTGGACGCTCCCGCAACAGGCGATTCGTCAGTTCCGCATTGTTGGAACTCACACCGATTCACCGTGTTTAAAGGTGAAGCCACTTCCCGATTCCGGATCATTTGGCTGGAAACAAATTGGAGTCGAGGTGTACGGCGGAATTTTGAACAACTCGTGGCTCGACCGCGATCTCGGATTAGCTGGACGCGTTGTGCTGACCGACGGCTCGGTCAAAAATGTGCGAGTTGATCAAGCGATCGCCCGTATTCCCCAATTGGCAATTCATCTTGATCGTGAAGTAAATGACCGCGGTCTCATTCTTGACAAGCAAGTTCATCTCGCCCCAATCTGGGGACTTGGTCAATATCGACCAGGCGAGTTTTCAGAATTTTTGGCCGAACAAATGTCAGTGTCTGTGAGCGAGATTTCTTTGTGGGATATTTCCCTTTTTGACCTGACTCCGGCATCATTGCTCGGACATGATCAATCGCTGTTGGCGAGTGGTCGATTAGACAACCAAGTGTCATGTTGGTCGGCGACCGAGGGATTGATCGACGCAAGTGCTAGCGATGCTTCGGGCGACACGGCATCAGTCATTGCACAGTTTGATCACGAAGAAGTTGGTTCTCAAAGTACCCATGGAGCTGCAGGACCCCGATTGACTTGGCTGCTCGAGGCGTTACATGCGGGCACCCGAACTGAATTTCATGAGACTCTGTCACGTTCACATTGCATTTCAGCCGATAATGCCCATGCTATTCACCCCAATTATCCCGACCGCCATGAACCAACACATCGTCCTTTGCCGAACTTAGGTCCGGTACTGAAAATCAATGCGAATCAACGTTACGCAACCAGTGTTGAGTCGGCCGCAGTCTTCTTGCAGACGTGTGCTCTTGCTGGCGTACCTCATCAGACATTCGTGAGCCGAAACAGCATTCCATGTGGATCGACGATTGGACCTGTGGCTGCAACGCAACTCGGAATCCCCACTGTTGATGTTGGTGTTGCGCAACTCTCAATGCACTCGGCTCGTGAACTCTGCGGAGCTAGCGACCCGGCGATGCTGGCAAAAGTGGTCGCTCGTTATTTCGCTGCATAGCCAGCTTTGATTTGTGCTTCATCAAAAAGATTTTGCAGCTGCTCGTGTAATTGAGCGGTCACTTCTTTAACTGCAGTGCG
>WLMQ01000116.1 GCA_009700145.1 Actinomycetota bacterium | reverse complement strand
TGCGCGTCCCCGTCCAACCGATGCCCAGTTCGCGGCACTCTTTGAACCCAAAGGTGTTCTTGTCACAGGCGCGTCAACTCATCCAGGAAAGTTCGGCTTCGTGTCGCTCCACAATATTTTGGCTGGAGGTTATGCCGGCGGTGTTTATGGCACGAACCTGCAAGGTGAAAATGTTCTAGGAATTCAGACAGTGGCTGATATTGAGCAACTGCCCGACAACGCCATTGATTTAGTTTTCGTTTGCACGCCCGCCTCGGCCAACCCCGCACTTTTACGTGCGTGTGCATCAAAGGGAGTCAAGGCGGCATTCTTGACGTCGGCTGGATACGGAGAAGCGGGCGAAGAAGGCAAGAAAGCCGAAAAAGAACTCATTGCTCTCGCCGATGAGCTTGGCATCTTGTTAGCAGGACCGAATGGCCAAGGTGTTGTGAGTACACCCGCCAACTTGTGTGCACAAATCGTTGCTCCATATCCACCAGCAGGAAAGATTGGCGTCGCAAGCCAGAGCGGCAACTTTGTTTCAAGCTTCTTGAACTGGTCGCGTTCATCAGGAGTCGGAATCAGTCGTGCAGTATCGGCTGGTAATGCCGCGGCTGTCACTGTTGCCGATTATTTGGACTATTACGCCGATGATGATGCGACTGCGGTGGGGCTTGCGTACGTTGAAGGTATTGCCGATGGGCGCACGTTAATGACTCGCTTGGCGTCGGTTGCTCAACGTAAACCGTTGGTTTTGGTTAAAGGCGGAGCGACAGAAGGTGGCGCTCAGGCTGCGGCATCTCACACTGGCGCTCTGGCAGCAAATGACAAAGTATTTGACGGCTTTTGTCGAGCAGCCGGAATTACTCGTACCGAAACAGTTGAAGAAGCATTTGAGGCAGCAGCAACATTTGCAACTCAGCCATTACCCAAAGGCCCGAATGTTGTGGTGATGACGACAGCTGGAGGTTGGGGAGTGGTGACATCAGATGCCATCACTCGTGACGGTCAATTGAAATTGATGGAACTTCCTGAAGACTTGTTGGCTCAGATTGATACCAAACTTCCACCGCGTTGGAGCAAAGGAAACCCAGTCGACTGTGCTGGTGGCGAAACGCGCGACACCATCCCTGAGGTTCTCGAAATGATTGCGTTGCATCCAGATGTGCACGCAGTGATTTATCTCGGTATTGGAATTCAATCAAACCAAGCAAGATTGTTGCGCGAAGGTGGCTTTTATCCCGACCACGGGATCGATCGCATCGTTGCCTACCACGAACGTCAGGATCAGCGATTTGCTGAAGCGGCCGACGAATTGTCGAAGCGAACTGGAAAACCAATTTTGACTGCGACTGAATTAGCAGTTGCCGATCCCGACAATCCGGGCCCGGCAACGGTTCGTGCAACTGGTCGTTTGTGCTACCCATCAGGAAATCGCGCAGTAGCAGCGCTTGGTCACTTGTATCGCGCTGCAGCATTTAATGCTCGACGTGGAAAGTGATTGAACGATGACGCCGTCAACGGCTCGCGTTACGAGACGCTCTCGACCGTCGAATAATCCGGTAGCCAGTTTGATCTTCTTAGCAATTGCGCCGTCGATCATTCTTGGTGGTCTGTGGCAGTTTGCAAATTCGCACGACCACAGTGCGCCACCAGCCCTCGATTTGGTCGCGACTTCACCTGCGAACATTCCGCAAACTCCTGTTTTATCGGCTCGCCGTACACCTGGAGTGTTGGCTCGCGAAACATCTTCAATTGCCTTTGAACAGGCTTTGCGGCCATTGGGTGGGTCGGTGCTTGCTGGTTCGTGTGCCGCGGTTTCTGTCGATGGTGTTTTGATGTTGTCGGACGGGATTGATACTCCGGTGACACCAGCCAGCACATTGAAATTTTTGGTTGCGGCAACTGCGCTCGATTCATTGGGTGCAGACTTCACATATTCGACTGAGGTGAAAGCCGAAATTAACGCAGGCGTGGTCGGGTCGATTTATCTGTTAGGTGGTGGAGATCCGTTGTTGGCGTCTTCCTGGTATCCAGATGATCTGACTTTGTCTAAATATTCACAACAACCTGCCACATCACTTGAAGCGCTTGCTGACTCAGTTGTTGCGGCCGGGGTCACCCAAATTACTGGCAATGTTGTCGGCGATGCCTCTCACTATGACTCTGAGTTGTATCCGCCGTCATGGCCAATTGGGTTTCGAGCGATTCAAGGCGGGCCAATTTCGGGTTTGTTGGTGAATGATGGCGCCGTTCTCGGTGCGTCAATGAAAGCAACTAATCCGGCGATGGGTGCGGCTCAAGAGTTTTATCGTTTGTTGCAAGAAAGGGGAGTGACAATCATTGGTGCACCAGCATCGGGAGTAACGCCGGTGGGCCTAGCGACAGTTGCAGCAATTCAATCTGCGCCCCTCATCGACATCATCGGCGAGATGCTGCAAAACAGTGATAACAACACTGCCGAAATGTTGTTAAAAGAAATTGGCTTTCAATTAAGTGGTGCTGGTACACGCGCGGCTGGCGATGCTGCAGTGATGGCCAAATTGAGTTCGTGGGGTGTTCCACTTGATGGAGTCACCTTGAGCGATGGTTCAGGTTTGTCTGGTGATAACAAGGTGACGTGCGCGGCATTTTTGGCGGTTCTCGAACGTTATGAAACTAGCGATCCATTGATTTCGAAATTGGCGATCGCAGGAACTTCGGGGACATTGTCAAAGTATTTCGTTGGGACGACTTTGCAAGGCCGACTGTACGGAAAGACTGGAAGTCTCAGCGGCGTGAAAGCGCTGGTCGGCTTGATCCCTGTTGAAGGCGGATCAACGATTCGTTTCGCGTTGTTACTTGAATCACCAGGTGTTGACGATGAGAAAGTCTTTAAGCCACTTTGGGAAGGTGTGTTGACGCAAGCGCTTGGCACATATCCACAAGGACCAACCCCTGAAGCAGTTGCGCCGTTGCCTGCGACGCCAAACGGCTCGTAACAAGTTTTCAATCTGTGGACGAATATCGTTTGCCAATGTTCCCGCTGGGAACACCATTAGTTCCGGGTTCTTTGTTGCCGCTGCAAATTTTTGAACCGAGATATCAACAGATGATGTCTGATGTGCTTGAGGCAATTGATCCCGAATTTGGTGTGGTTCTCATCGAGCGCGGTCACGAAGTTGGTGGTGGAGACATTCGTTCAATGGCTGGAACGGTGGCGCGGATCGTTGAGACGCAGGTGGCCGCTGATGGGCGACGAATGGTGCTTGCGCTCGGCATTCGGCGATTGCGCGTTCATGAATGGTTGCCCGACGCTCCGTACCCCATTGCTTTGGTGAACGATTGGCCTGACAAGTCGTTGGTCGAAATCGATTCCGCAGAAGCGAGTCGACTTTTTGACAAGGTCATTGAGGTCAGTTCACTGTTTGAGAAATTGGGTGGTCCGCCTCTTCGCGTGGCAGATATCGAACTCTCAACCGACGCCAGTTTTGCGTCTTTTCAATTGGTCGCTCTCGCCCCAATCGGTCCTGCTGATCGTCAACGTCTGTTGGTCTGTGAAGATGCCGCGCGTCGCTTGGAACTGTTGGAGTCGGCCTTGAGTGATGTTGAAGCTGCGTGTCGATTCCGCCTGCAAGGTGAGTGATTGACCGAGAAATGGCTCTCGAGAAAGAGCCTTTAAGGTGGGGATTGCCGGTTCTGGTGCTAGAAACTAGGCATGGCTGAAGAGACGTCACGAACAAGTCGATCGTCGGTTCGTCGTGAATCGGCGGGCGTTGGCGACATCGTGGATCTGGTCAAGGATTACGCCAAACAAGAAACTCTCGGTCCTCTCAAGGGGGCTGGCCGTTGGTTGGCACTTGGATCGGCTGGTGCGACCTTTATTGGTCTTGGTCTGGTTTTGGTCCTCCTCGGAATCCTGCGACTTCTGCAAACCGAACTTCACGCCTTTGATGGTGGGTTCTCGTGGGTCCCGTATGTGATCGTTCTCGCCTTGTGTCTTGGAATGGCTTGGGTCGCTTTGTCGCGAGTCAAGAAGGCAACTCTTGGAAAGGAACCCAACTGATGGCGAATTCAAAGAATGAATCGCGAATTTCGCGTGAGGACATCGAGTCAAAGTTACGCGCGCTCCAAGGAGACGTGCAGGGCAAAGTCGAGGATCGGCGTTCAACCCTTCTTGCTATCGCTGGTGGAGTTGGAGTCATTTTGGTGGTGGCCTTTTATCTGATGGGTCGTCGTAGTGGAAAGCGTCGTTCGACTGTTGTCGAGATTCGGCGCGTCTGAAGCAACGTCATGGCATTGATGTCATACCTGCGGTCACGCAGTGTCAAAGAAGGTCTTCTTGGTGGTCGCCGTTCGTGGTTTATCATCGGCGTCTTTGTTTGGGGTTTTAAGCTCATCCGAAAAATGACGTCGCGGTCTCCGCAGGTTGTTTCAACTGAAGTTTTGCGACCCGGACAAACAGTTTCAGTTTCGGCTTTAGAACCAAAAGTACGACGACGGGATCGTTGATCGTACATGAAAGTCATTTTGCGCAACCCGCGCCGTGAAATTGAGATTGACGGTCGTCGACGTGTGCACGCTTTACTCGTGGAATTGGGTCTTCCGAGAGAATCACATTTAGTGATCAGGAACGGAACTTTGGTTCCTGGTGATGAAGAACTTGATAAGGACGATGTCATTGAAATCCGTCCGGTCATATCCGGAGGTTTCTGAGATGAAATGTCGTACATGTCGCGGTCCAGCGATTATCGAATTGCCTCGCCACAACGCCAATTTCTGTGCTGAGCATTTTCTGCAAATGTGCCGACGTCAAGTTGAAAAAGCAATTCATGATCACGACATGCTTCAAAAGACCGACCGCGTATTGGTTGCGGTTTCTGGTGGCAAAGATTCATTGGCCGTCTGGGACATGTTGGTTGAACTTGGGTATCAAGCAGATGGTTTGTACATCGCCTTAGGAATTGGCGAATACAGCGAAGAGTCGCGCGAATACACCGAGCGATTCGCAAGCGAACGGAATTTGAAGCTCACTGTCGTTTCATTACGCGATGACTACGGTTACGACATTCCCACGGCGACAAAAGTGACTGGTCGAGTTCCGTGTTCGGCTTGTGGAATGAGTAAACGTCATCTGTTTGATAAAGCTGCTGTTGATGGGGGATATGACGTCGTTGTCACTGGTCACAATCTCGATGACGAGGCTGCTGTTCTTTTTGGTAATGCTCTGCGTTGGGACATTGAATACTTGGCGCGACAACTTCCGGTGTTGCCAAGTCGTCATGGTTTTCCGAAAAAGGTGAAGCCATTGATTCGCTTGACCGAACGTGAGATGGCGGCCTGGTGCGTGATCCGGGGAATTGATTACATCGTCGAAGAGTGCCCGATGGCTGAGGGTAATCGCCATATTGGGTACAAAGAAGCTCTCAATCTGCTCGAAGAAAAGTCGCCTGGCACCAAATCGTCGTACTACTTAGGATTCCTTGATCGCATGGTCCCGGTTTTGGCGACAATTGCCGCGACTGGCGCCGACAGTGTGACACCGTGCATTCGGTGCGGGGCACCTACGGGCGGCGAAGAAGGTTCAGTGTGTGCTTTTTGTCGACTCGTTGAGCGTTCGGCAGCCCATGAGCCAGTTTCGGTTGAATTAGTTCGAAAGAAATCGCGTTCGCAAAAACGTGTGCAGGCGGAGGCCTCCAAAAAATGAGTTCCTTAACTTCTCCGACATTCGCCTACGGTGACAAAGTTCTTTTGATTGATGGCAAGCAGCGCCGTTATCTGATCAACCTGACTGAAGGTTCTGAATTTCATAGTCATGCGGGGTATGTCTCGCACAGCGAAATCGCCGGTCAACCTGAAGGCTTTCGGGTTCAGTCAACAAAAGGCGCGCGCTACATTGCGTTGCGACCCACCCTGGAGGATTTTGTTGTTGAGATGCCGCGAGGAGCACAAGTCATTTATCCCAAAGACTTGGCGCCGATTTGTATGTTGGCCGACATTGGTCCGGGAGTCAAAGTATTAGAGAGCGGCGTGGGCTCAGGAGCGCTGTCGATGACCATGCTGCGTTACGGCGCCGAAATTGTTGGTTATGAGCTGCGTGAAGATTTCGCGAACCGCGCTGTCACCAATGTCCGCTCATTCTTGGGCGAAGAGGCCTTATCGCGGTACCACGTTGAGGTTCGCGATTGTTATGAAGGCATTGACGCCCCAGATATTGATCGCGTCATCCTTGACTTGCCTGAACCCTGGCAAGTTGTTCCTCATGCGCAAAAGGTC
>WLMQ01000115.1 GCA_009700145.1 Actinomycetota bacterium | reverse complement strand
GCTGACTGCGCACGAGAACGAACCCGTGCGCTAGCGAATAATGATGATTGCTGCAGTGTTACGGGAAGTAGTCACGGCGTTCATTGCTTCTCAGTCAACAGGATTCTGCACCCAGTGTCAACGCCAAGGCAATATTTCCTGATGCTTCCGAGATCGGGGGGAATCTCGGTAAGGTTCGGGAATGACCGAACCAAAGCGCGAACTCTCCCCCGGTATGCAGGAACAACTCGATCTTGGCTACGTATTCGGCGGACTTGCCACCTTTGGTCAGCGCCCTTTTCTGACTGAGCCATCACAACTTGACGAGTGGCAACCCCACGTTGCCATTGTGGGTGCGCCGTACGACAACTCGACGACTAATCGCCCGGGCGCCCGCTTTGGCCCGCGCGCAATTCGCTCACAGGCTTACGAACCTGGCAGCTATCACATGGACTTAGGTATCGAAATTTTCGACTATCTCGAGGTCGTCGACTTTGGTGATGCATATTGCCCACATGGTCAGACCGATGTCAGCTTGGCCAACATCAAAGCCCGAGTGAGTGAAGTCGCTCGCCGCGGAATCATTCCGATCACGCTTGGTGGCGACCATTCCATTACTTGGCCCGCCGCAACTGCAGTTGCTGAGGCCAAAGGATTTGGCAACGTGGGCATGGTGCACTTTGATGCGCACGCCGACACCGCCAACATTCTCGACGGCAACTTGGCAAGTCACGGAACACCGATGCGCCGATTGATTGAGTCGGGAGCAATACCGGGCAAGAACTTTGTGCAAGTTGGTTTGCGTGGATACTGGCCGCCAAAAGAAGTTTTCGACTGGATGCGCGAGCAAGGAATGCGTTGGCACACCATGGACGAAATCTGGCAGCGCGGATTTCAGACCGTCATGAAAGATGCAGTCGCCGAAGCCTTGAGTACCGCCGACAATTTGTATATCTCCATTGACGTCGACAGTCTTGACCCGGCATTTGCACCAGGAACTGGAACACCAGAACCAGGCGGCCTCTTGTCATCAGACTTGTTACGTATGGTGCGCACGTTGTGTCTTGAACACAACGTTGTTGGCATCGACATTGTTGAAGTTGCACCGGCCTATGACGTGAGCGATCTCACCGTCAATGTGGCGCATCGCTTAGCTTTCGAATGCATGGCTGGTCTTGCCGCCCGCCGACGCAACATCAATTAGTTTTTCTGGTGGCGAAAATGCCCGGTTTACCGGGCATTTTCGCCACCAGTTTCACTAAGGATTATTTGGCGAGTTCACACCAGTGGGCGTACTTGGCTTCTTGGCCTCGCACAACGCGCGCATACATCTGACCAATTGCAGTTGTTGCCGGGCCAGGCGCCGGAACAGAACGATCGTCAACTGAAGCCACTGCACTCACTTCGGCTGCTGTTCCACAAACAAAGATTTCATCGGCGATGTAGAGATCGCTACGGGCAATGTTGTCGACGCGAATGTCGATGCCAAGGTCGCGTCCGATTTCCATCACTGAGTGCTGAGTGATTCCCTGAAGTGCACCGGCCGACATTGGCGGAGTCAAGATGATGCCATTGCGTGAACAGAAAATGTTTTCGCCCGTGCATTCAGCAACGAGACCGTTCGGAGCCAACATGATGGCTTCGTCATAGCCGGCGCGCAATGCTTCAACCTTGGCCAACGATGAGTTGACATAGTTACCAACTGTTTTGGCAGCAGGCGGCATGGTGTTGTGATCGTGACGTGTCCACGAAGAAATCTTCATGCGCACACCCTTGGTTAGCGCATCGTCGCCCAAATACGCGCCCCATGGCCAGCAAGCAATGGCAACATCAACTTTGCACGGCAAAGTGTTGAGTCCCATTTCGCCGTAGCCGTAGTACGCCAACGGACGCACGTAGCACGAGGGCAAACCGGTTGATGCAACGGTGTCCTTGGTGGCTTGAACGAGTTCTTCAACGGTGTACGGAATTTCCATACCAAGAATGTGTGCGCTACGGAACAAACGCTCGATGTGTTCGGTGAGGCGGAAAATCGCGGTGCCCTTTGACGTTTCATAGGCACGGATTCCTTCGAAGACACCGGTGCCGTAGTGCAAAGTGTGGGTGAGCACGTGTACTTGTGCCTTATCCCAATCGACCAATTCGCCGTTCATCCAAATTTTTGGGGTGGGGATCAATGTGGGCATTGCGTACTCCGTTCGAAAGTTCTGTTAGTGAGATTAGTTGGTAACGAGTTGGGCTTAGCCCTTAATTCGGGCCGCAATCGCGTCAGCGATCTCGACCGTGTTGCCGGTAACCGGATTGGCGCAAGCTGCACGAATGCGATCAGCAGCCTGACTTTCACCCAAAAAATCGAGCATCAAGGCGGCCGACAAAATGGCTGCAGTCGGATTGGCCTTACCAGTTCCGACAATGTCGGGGGCCGAACCATGCACAGGTTCAAACATGCTGGGGCCAGTTCGAGCGGGGTTGAGGTTGGCCGATGAAGCCAAGCCAATTCCGCCAGACACTGCTCCGCCAAGGTCGGTCAAGATGTCGCCAAACAAGTTGTCGGTGACAATGACGTCGTAGCGGTGTGGGTCTTGCACAAAGTAAATACATGCGGCATCAACGTGGTTATACGCCGTTCCAATGTGTGGGTACTCGGCGGCGACTTCATTGAAAGCGCGTTCCCATAAGTTGCCCGCAAACGTGAGCACATTGGTCTTGTGCACCAACGTGACGTGCTTGCGCTCGCGCTTGCTTGCCAATTCGAATGCGTAACGAATGCAACGCTCGACACCCATGCGCGTATTAACGCTGCCCTGTGTCGCAACTTCGTGAGGAGTTCCCTTACGCAATACTCCGCCTTCACCCACGTACGGACCTTCGGTGTTTTCGCGAATACAAATGAAGTCGTGCGGCTTGGTATGGCCAGGTGCAGTACCAATGAATGGACGCTGGTTGATGTACAGATCAAGCTCAAAGCGCATCTTGAGCAACAAGCCGCGCTCAATGACGCCGGGCGGAACATCGGGTGTTCCGACAGCACCAAGAAGAATGGCGTCAAAAGCGCGTAACTGATTCAGCACCTCGTCGGACAGAATTTCTCCATCACGCAAGAAACGTGCTCCACCGAGATCGAAGTCGGTGGTGTCGATGTCGACTCCGGCTGCTCGGACCACTTTGAGGGCCTGGATAGTGACTTCGGGTCCGATGCCGTCTCCGCCGATCACGGCAATACGGTGCGCTGATGTTGCTGCCATAAGTCTCATATCGTACGGGCATTGGGGTCAAGCCATACATTCCATGATGGATGCACGCTCTCGTACGCCTGCTGTCCGGCAATTACAGGGCAGTTCTGGGCCCCACCATGGCAAGGTTTGCCACCTGCCGTTACCCTGTGGGCATGGCCCAGGTACACCACCTCACCAAAACTGCCCTCGAGCGACTTCAAGCCGAATTTCACGACCTCACCACTAGGGGCCGTATCGAGGTTGCTGACAAAATCGAACGTGCCCGCGAGATGGGCGACCTGAAAGAGAACGGCGATTACCACGCAGCCAAAGACGAGCAAGGTCACATGGAAGGCCGCATTCGCCATCTTGAATCAATTCTTGAAAATCATGTGCTCGTTGAAACTGCAGACGGCGATGTTGTCGGACCAGGCAAGCTCGTCACCCTTTCGATTGATGGCGACGAACCCGAAACGTATTATCTCGGTTCACGCGAAGAGAAGTTTGCTGGCGCGGCAACCATGACGCCTGAGTCGGCCCTTGGTCAAGCAATTCTCGGTCGTGGCATTAACGAGACCGCCGAATACGAAACTCCCAACGGCTCAAAATTGAACGTGACGATCATCAGCGTGGAGTTGCCCTGAGTTCAGAAAATTCCAGTAACGAAACCGGCATTCCCCCACTGCCACCTGGACGAGAATTCGAATTACCAGGTCGTGGAACCACGTTCATTCGTGAACTGCCCGGCCCACATCCTGATGCACCAGTGGTGTTGTTGTTACATGGCTGGACAGCAACTGCAGATCTCAATTGGTTTGCGGTCTATGAAACTCTTGGTCAACACTTTCGCGTGATCGCTATGGATCATCGCGGACATGGTCGCGGTATTCGCACGCGTAAACCATTTCGTTTAGCCGACTGCGCGGACGACGCGGCATGTTTGTTATCTGAACTCGGAATCAAAAAAGTGATTCCAGTTGGCTACTCAATGGGCGGACCGATCGCGTTATTGATGTGGCGTCGTCACCGATCAATCGTTGAGGGATTGATGTTGTGCGCAACTGCCGGAAGTTTTGCTCACAGCCGTGGTGAACGCATGGGATTCCTTGGACTCACTGGAATGGGTGCTTTGGCGCGCCTAACTCCCCCATTGGCCCAAGAGTGGTTGACCGAAAGACTTTTCTTACGCCGCAAAGCATCGAAGTGGGGTCCGTGGGCAACGAGCCAAATTGAACTTCACGATTGGCGCATGGTTTTAGAAGCAGGCCACGCCATCGGAAATTTCTCGGCACTCGAATGGCTCCCAGAAATTGACGTTCCGACTTCTCACATCATCACGTTGCGTGATCCAGTAATACCTGTGCATCGCCAATTGAAGTTGTATTCCGAAATTTCACGAGCACAAGCCGTACGCATCGACGGCCAACACGATGCGATTGTTGCCCTTGCACCCAAGATGAGTCAGATGATTATTGAGGGTGTCAACTCGATCATTGAGCGAAACAATGATGAGCAACCGAAGGTTTCGTCATGAAGAAGCGCACCGGCGCTGGCATCATTGCTCTGAGCGCACCAGCCATCTACTACCTCATCAAAAAACGTGGCGGTACGGCAAAGATTTCTAGTGCAATTCGTCGTGGCACATTGGCCACTCGCAATGCTGAAATTGTTCGCTTGGGCGCCCGCGTTGGTGCAACCTACGCATCTGCATCGGCGCGCAAAGTTTTTTCGTCAGCAGAACGTCGCATTGAAATTGACCATGAAACCGAATTGAAAACTGCTGCTCAAGTTTCAGAACGCCTTGGCAATATGAAGGGCGCATTGATGAAGCTTGGCCAGATGGCCAGCTATCTCGATGACGGTCTGCCTGCTCCCATGCGCGCTGCGTTGTCGCAACTACAAGCCAGCGCACCTCCCATGTCGAGCGATTTAGCTGCCGAAGTTGTTGAACGCGAACTTGGCGCTGCGCCCGACAAAATTTTCGTTGAGTGGGATCCTGTTCCCATTGCTTCGGCATCCATCGGTCAAGTGCATCGAGCAGTCATCATCGATCCAACAACTGGCAAAGAACGCGCCGTTGCTGTGAAGGTTCAATATCCCGGAGTCGACAAAGCAATTGATGCAGATCTACGTAACGCCGACTTTTTGGGCTCGCTTTTGCAACAGGGTTTCAGTGGACTTGATCCAAGTGACATGGTGCAAGAAGTTAAAGAGCGGATCCGTCAAGAACTTGATTATTCACGTGAAGCGCAAAATCAACAACTCTTCGCCGATTACTACCGAGGCCACCCGTACATCAGCGTCCCCGAAGTCATTCCAGCTTTCAGTACTTCACGGGTTCTCACCACCGAACTCGTCAACGGAATGTCATTTGCTGAATTGATGCAGCAAGATCAAGAGCAGAAGAATCTCACTGGCGAGTGTCTCTTTCGATTCGTGTTTCGCAGTTTGTACGGAATGCATAAGTTCAACGGCGACCCGCATCCGGGCAACTACATCTTTCATGAAGACGGTCGCGTGACATTCCTTGACTTTGGATTGGTCAAACATTTCAGTGAGAGCGAAATGAACACGTTT
Source organism: Actinomycetota bacterium (assembly GCA_009700145.1). GTDB lineage: Bacteria > Actinomycetota > Acidimicrobiia > Acidimicrobiales > Ilumatobacteraceae > Casp-actino8. Next base: position 483 of record WLMQ01000115.1, on the reverse strand, counting down.
ATTTCGATGGTGAAATCTGCCGCATACGAAAGCGACATTCCCACATTCCGCGCTGTCCTAGAAAATGCCGGCATGTTAAAGCTCAATGCCCCCGTCGAAACTGCCGATGTCGGCACTTACTTCGGGCGCTTTTACGAACCAGTTCGCAAAGACCAAGACATCACCTGGACTCCCGAATACTCAAGCGGAATTGTGCGCCACACCTTTGATCGGTCAAGTCCGATTGCGCACTATGCCACAGTTCCAAAACCATTCGTGTTTATTCAGCGCATCAACCTTGGCTTGTACGCAATTCTTGGCGAGTTGGGCGCAAGCGGCAACTACCGGCGCATTTCAGAAGAAATCTGGCCGTTTGCGAATGGCGCGCCCAGCACCGAAATGGGCCGGCGTGAAGCGGAATGGTTAGCCCAACACGGCTAGCGTGTTGCAGATGTCATCACGTACATCACGCGCTCTTCTTGCGCTCACACTTTCATCCACTCT
>WLMQ01000114.1 GCA_009700145.1 Actinomycetota bacterium | reverse complement strand
CAGACCGGTCCGCATAGCCAACACGAAGGCATCGATAGGTCCGTTGCCTTCGCCGCTGATGGTCTGGTGCTTCCCGTCGATCACAAGTTGTGCGGTAATCGTGGTGCGACCGCCACCACTTGACACACTGCGCATTTCGTGGCTTTCGAGAATAAACCGCGGTGATTCGGCGAGGTACTCACCTTGGAATGCCGTCCACATCGTGACGGGACTGATTTCGGTCCCGAGATCTTCAGTGATGTGTTGAATGTTCTTCGAGAATTCAATTTGCAAACGGCGCGGCAAATCGAAACCGTGCTCAGCCTTCATCACGTATGCGACGCCGCCCTTACCGCTTTGACTGTTGACACGAATCACTGCTTCGTAGGTGCGTCCAAGGTGCTTGGGATCAAGCGGCAAATACGGGACACCCCAGGTGTCGTAACCTTCACCGAGTTTTTCAAGACCCTTTTTGATCGCGTCTTGGTGACTACCGCTGAAGGCTGTGTACACCAGGTCGCCCACGTATGGGTGACGCGGGTGAACCGGTAAGCGATTGCAATATTCGGCGGTACGACGCAGAGCATCAATGTCGGTGATATCGAGTTCGGGATCAACACCATTGACAAATAAGTTGAGCGCCAAGTTGATGATGTCGACGTTGCCCGTGCGCTCGCCGTTGCCAAACAAGGTTCCTTCAACGCGATCAGCGCCGGCCATCACGCCAAACTCGGCTGCGGCAACTGCACAACCACGATCGTTATGTGGGTGCAAGCTAATCACTACTGAATCACGATTTTTGATGGTGCGGCAGAACCATTCAATGACATCGCCATACACGTTGGGGCTGTAACACTCAACAGTTGCTGGCAAATTGAGAATCAGCGGATTTGCGGGTGTCGGCTGAATAACGTCCATGACTGCTTCGCACACTTCAATCGCGTATTCGGGTTCGGTGAGCGTGAAGCTTTCGGGCGAGTACTCGTAACGCACGATTGTTCCGGGCAAGGTGTGTTCCATCGACTTGCATTTTTCGGCAGCGTGAACAGCGATGGCCTTAATGCCAGGCTTATCAAGATTGAAAACCACATCGCGCTGCAATGGGTTCGTTGAGTTGTAGAAGTGCACGATCGCTTGCTTGCTGCCGCGCAGTGATTCGTAGGTGCGTTCAATGAGCTCATCGCGGCTCTGTACGAGAACTTGGATGATCACATTGTCGGGTACGAGATTTTCTTCAATGAGTTGGCGAACAAAATCAAAGTCAGGCTGACTTGCCGACGGAAAGCCAACTTCGATTTCGGTGAAGCCGATCTTGCAGAGTTCTTCGAACATGCGGCGTTTGCGTTCGGGGTCCATGGGGTCGATGAGTGCTTGGTTGCCATCGCGCAAGTCGACTGAACACCACAACGGAGCCTTGTCGATCATCTTGTTGGGCCACGTGCGATCGGCGAGCACCAACGGGATGAACGGCTTGTACTTGTCAAATGCCATGCGGTTTTTGCCGGCATTGACGAACTGTGCTGAGTTCTTCTTGTTCATGTTGTGCTCCCGTTGTACGAACTTGGGGTTGTGGGTCGGCTGGCGGACTGGATCATTAACGTTCTTTGGCGAATGTGAGAAATGAAAAAACCCCGGCGCTGGTGCGCACGGGGCTTTGGCGAACGCGTTATGGGGCGCTCGCCCTATCTAAGAAGGAGTCCGATCAACTTGGTCACGAGCCTGACGCTACCGAACCAATGGCAGGGCGCGCAACGACATTGCAATAGCTTTCGGGGCATTTATGGTCAGCGCAGGCCTGAGAGGGGCGCTGAGTGGGCAATCAAACGGGCGGTGAGCTCGGTCTGATCAGTCAGCGTTGACAGAATCGGTCAACGAGGCCAATTCGGCATCGAGGAGCGCTGATTCGACTTCGGCGATCACGGCACGCCAGTCGTATCCAACACCCTTACCTGGGTAGGTCTGTTCGGGTGACATATTGACGGTACTAACCGTGTTCAAACTCTGTTGAGTGAAAGGGGTCGAGTAAATACTCATGGGTCGGACCTCCCGGTTGTTGTCGTTGTCAGGTGTTGGGTGATTATCACTTCGCTGTTGGACCGCAAGTAAACGGACTGCGGAAACCTATAGACATTTGACCCCCATGTCTATTCATTTCGGTATATTTCTCGTCTATGTGACATAAGCCACTCTTTGCAGTGAATCCCCAGCGTGTTGGGGGTGTTGAATCGGGGGCACATCACTTCCGATGTGGCGTTATCTGAGAAAGAACGAGGACCCGTCGTGGGCGTAGCAGTTGAACTATCCAGTGAGAATTTTGAATCGACGATTACGAGCAACGACCTGGTTCTCGTTGACTTTTGGGCGTCATGGTGTGGGCCGTGTCGCCAATTTGCACCGATCTTTGAAGCAGTCGCCGAAAAGAACCCGACGGCAGTTTTCGGCAAGGTCGATACCGAGGCTCAGCAAGATTTGGCCGGATCTTTCGGAATCCAGTCGATTCCGACGTTGATGGTCTTTCGTCAAGGCGTGATGTTGTACAACGCTCCGGGCGCTTTGCCGCAACACGCACTCGAAGATTTGGTGACCAAGGCACTTGAGTTGGACATGGATGCGGTGCGGGCAGAGATTGCTGCGCAAGAAGAAAACAACTCGTAACTTCATTGCCGCTGAGTGGCAGAACGCCTGACAAAAGGATCAGAATTTTTAAAAGTACGCTAAATATTTATGTCAATTTTTGGTAGTTGACCTGCGATTGTCCATGTAGTGTTCATGTTGCCGCTCCCGCCAGCGGCATTGACGGCCCGGCCAGCTTGAGCTTCACCGCTCGCTACCGGGTCGTTGATTTTGTCCGCTGATTTTTGTCGGTCGATTTCTGTATACGGTTGCATCCATGTCGAACACAGCCAGTCACGGCCTTCCATTTGTTGATGCCAGCGAAGTCGGCATGAGTGCCGAACGATTGGCCAGAATTGAAACTCGATTCAAGAGTTACGTCGACGAGTCATCACTTGCTGGCTGGGCTCTGACGATCGCGCGAGAAGGAAAGATCGCCTTGTCGGCTTCGTGTGGTTTGGCCGACCGTGAAAACAACAAACCAATTGCCGACGACACGATCTATCGCATCTTCTCGATGACGAAACCGATTACTGCCGTCGCCGCGCTGATGTTGTGGGAAGAAGGAAAATTTGAACTTCATGATCATGTCTCAAAGTTCATTCCTGAATTTGGTGATTCGAAAGTCTTTTTAGGTGGCTCTTTCTTAAAGCCAATGCTTGGGCCACAAACCAGTGCGATGGAAATGTGGCATCTATTCACGCACACCGCTGGTTTGACCTACGGCTTTATGTATTCGCATCCTGTTGATGAGTTGTATCGACGTGCCGGAATGGAATGGGGTTTCCCGCGCGAACTTGATCTTGCCGGAGTGTGTTCATTGCTCGCACAACAACCACTTTTGTTTCAACCCGGAGCCGAATGGAATTATTCAAATTCAATTGATGTTCTTGGACGAGTTGTTGAAGTCATCAGTGGTCAACGTTTAGGTGACTTTTTACAGGATCGAATTTTTGCACCGCTCGGAATGACCGACACTGCGTTTTACTGTCCTGAAGAAAAAGCCGATCGTTTAGCGGCGTTATATCTTGCACATCCCAAGACCCGCCTTGCGAAGCGCGGTGATGCTGCCGATCGTGGAACGAATAAGTTGCCCGCGGCCGATGGTGGCGGTGGAGGCTTGGTCTCAACAATGCCCGACTACGTGCGTTTCGCTGAAATGTTGCGCCGTGGTGGCGAATTCAACGGAGTGCGTTTGTTGTCGCCGCGAACAGTGCAGTACATGGCGAGCAATCATTTGCCAGGCAATGCCGATCTCACCGAGTTTGGTCGGCCACTGTCCGCCGAAACCGACTACGACGGTGTCGGATTTGGTCTCGGCGTGAGCGTCACTCTTGATCCGGTAGCGACGAAAACTGCTGGTTCGGTTGGCGACTTTGGTTGGGGAGGGGCGGCCAGCACTTGGTTCATGGTCGATCCCGTTGAAGACATCACTTTGACCTTCATGACTCAACTCATGCCATCAGGCACACATCGTTTGAGTTCGCAGTTGAAGCAGATGGTGCACCAGGCCTTGGTTGACTGACGGGTACGATTGGCGCAGAGGTGAGCACATGTTTCAACCAATGCCTAAAGATTCACGAATTTATGTAGCCGGTCATGGTGGGCTTGTCGGCAGTGCAGTCGTTCGACGACTTCAAGCTGGTGGCTTCACCAACATTCTCACGGCCACTCGTGCACAACTCGATCTGCGTGATCAAGGTGCAGTGAATACTTGGTTTGAACACAATCGTCCTGATTATGTGTTTTTAGTTGCGGGAACAGTCGGTGGCATTTTGGCCAACAGCACGCGGCCGGCCGAGTTCATTTACGACAACCTCATGATTCACGGCACCGTAGTTGAGGCAAGTCATCGTGTGAGTGTCACGAAGTTGTTGTATCTCGGTAGTTCGTGCATCTATCCACGTCATGCAACCCAGCCGATCACCGAAGATCAATTGCTCACGGGTCCGCTCGAACCGACTAACGAGTGGTACGCGATTGCCAAGATTGCCGGCATCAAGTTGTGTCAGGCTTATCGCCGTCAATACGGCAGTGATTTCATTTCGGCCATGCCCACCAACTTGTACGGCCCCGAAGACAACTTCGATCTTTCGTCAAGTCACGTGCTGCCTGCGCTCATTCGTAAATTCCACGATGCGAAGCAAAGTGGTGGCAAAGCAGTTGAGATCTGGGGAACCGGAAGTCCGATGCGTGAGTTCTTGCATGTTGACGACTTGGCCGACGCTTGTGTTTTCTTAATCGAGAATTACAGCGACGACATGCACATCAACGTGGGTACTGGTGTCGACTTAAGTATCCGCGAATTGGCCGAAAAGGTACGCGATGTCGTGTATCCAGGTGCTGAACTTCATTTTGATACATCGAAGCCTGACGGAACACCACGCAAAGTTTTGGATGTGAGTCGTTTGAACAACCTGGGTTGGTCGCCGAGTTACACACTCGACAGTGGACTAGCAAGCACGTACCAATGGTTCTTAGAACAGCAAGACAGTCATACCGCCATGCGCGGCATGAAGCAGTAAGAACTAGTTCACCTGACGCGTGTGATCAACCCAGTAGGGCTCGCGTAGTTTGAACTTTTGTAGTTTGCCCGTTGCTGTGCGCGCGAGTTCGTTTCTGAATTCAATGCGCTTTGGACACTTGTAGCCCGCCAATTTTGTTTTGACGTACGCAATGAGTTCATCTTCGGTCAGCGTCGATGTCGGGTTCTTTACTACGAGCGCCATGACCATTTCGCCCCACTTTTCATCGGGAACACCAATCACTGCAACTTCGTTGACATCGGGATGATTGAAAACTGCATCTTCAACTTCAATTGACGAAACGTTTTCGCCACCCGAGATGATCACATCTTTCTTGCGATCACTAATTGCTAAGTAGTGATCGGCATCAATATCTCCACCATCGCCCGTATGAAACCATTCAACTCCGTCGGCATCATCGCTTGCTGCATGAATTGCATCGGCGGTGGCTGCGGTTTGATCCCAGTATCCCTGCATCACCACGTTGCCACGAGCAAGAACTTCGCCTTGGTCAGAAATGCGTAACTCGACACCGAGTGCGGGCGAACCAGCGCGTGAAAGTTTCTGCGCCCGTTCGGCAGAAGTCAGTGCATCAAATTCTTCGCGCGTGCGATTCATCGTGAGGAATGGAGATGTTTCGGTGAGGCCGTACAACTGAACGAATTCCCAACCGAGTTCTGTTTCCATACGTTCAATCGTTTTCGTCGGCGGGGGTGCGCCAGCGACCACCATGCGCACGCGATTGCGACCAGGTATTGGGCCATCCCAATTGGCTGCAGCATCGAGAACCATGTTCACAACCGCGGGTGCGCCACACAACATGGTGACACCGTGCTCTTCGATGCGGCGCAGAATTTCGGCACCATCAACTTTGCGCAAGATGATGTGACGACCGCCCATGCCCGTGACGCCATAGACCATGCCCCAACCGTTGCAATGGAACTGCGGAAGCGTATGTAAGTAAACGTCGCGATCGTTGACGCCCATCTGCCAACCGAAAGTTGCTGCGTTCAACCACAAATTGCGGTGAGTGAGTTGTACACCTTTGGGTCGAGCCGTTGTGCCACTCGTGTAGTTGATGGTTGCGGTGGCATCTTCATCGGGAGTCCAAGCCTTGGGTTCAACACCGAAGCGCATCAAAACCTTGTCCGACTCGGCACCGATAATGAATTTGTGTTCGCACTCAACTGATTCCATTGCT
>WLMQ01000113.1 GCA_009700145.1 Actinomycetota bacterium | reverse complement strand
GTGCGCCCAAGTCCTAACCGAGCACGTTCATGAACCGGCATTGAATTAATTTCGGTTCCTTTGAAATCGATACGGCCCGTTGTTGGTACGAAACCGGTGATGCCGTCAATGAACGTTGTCTTACCAGCACCGTTTGGCCCGATCAGTCCGACAAGTTTTCCTTTTTCGACCGTGATGTCGACATTGTTGACGGCCCGCAGACCACCAAATGTCACCGACATCCCCGATGTTGTTAATAGGTTCATGTAGCCCCCTCAATTTCCCTATTCACTGACTCACTGACTCACTGCCTTCGTTAACCAACACTTCAATGTCATCTTTAGCAGACTTTGATCGTTTAAATCTCAACAGACGGGTACTTCCTGCGAGACCTTCTGGATTTTGAGTCGCAGCGAACACCAGACCTAGCCCACCCAAGATCAAAGTGAATTCGCTCGGCACATGCAAGATATTGGACAAGAAAGTAAAGAATATTCCACCAGAAACGAGCATCCCGCCAGCGATCGCTCCCGAGACACTCGAGATGCCACCTATGTACGCAAAGGCCATAAACGTCAGTGACTGAACGAACGCGAACTTGTCACCTGTTACTCCGCCCGCACGGTAAGCAATAACCGCACCGCCCACGCCAGCAATAAATGCCGAAATCGCGAAAGCAAGCATTTTTACGCCCGCGACATTTACACCAGCCGCTGCGGCAGCCCGTTCATTATTTCTGGTAGCCAACATTCGCCGACCGGTAGCCGAGACACGAAGGTTCGCCACCAGATAACCCAGCACTACTACCAGGGCTAAACAGAACATCGCTGTCATTGGGTTGGGCTGCAACCCGTCTCCGGCTGTTAACCCGAAAAACTTAAACCGCACATCTCGCGCACTAACAATGACGTTCGGAGTATTGACTTTGGCACCGATGAAACCACCATTCACCGATTTATTGCTAAACAGAACTTTGTCCACCGCGATGGCAAAAGCCAAAGTCACTATCGCCAGATTTACACCACGTACCCGTAACGCTGGGATCGCAACCAGAATTCCGGCTGCCATGGCAACTAAACCACCGATCAGAATTGGAATTGGAAAGGGCATGCTGGGAATCACTGTTAAGTGATAGTTCGTGAAAAAGATTGGTATTCGTATCGGAGCTTCAACGGTCATTTTGGAAACCAAGAACGCTGACAGACCAGCGAAAGAAAGCTGCGCTAACGAAATTTGTCCGACGTATCCAGTCACCACGACTAAAGAAAGACAGATAATGATTCCGATCAGCGAGTTTGACAACGCCAGGCGAAATGGTGGCGTTAAGACAAACAGTCCGAGCAAAACTGTGCCCAGAATCAAACCGGGAGCAAGGTAACGCCTCGCCAACCTCGAAGGAGTTGGTGAGAACGGCAATCTTCCGCCGCCGATAGCGCCTCGCACAGGTAAGCGATGCCCTCGCAAATACAGAACTAAAACAATAACGACGAAAGGAATCAACCGCTCTGCTCCAGGAAATGGAGTTCCCCCCGACTTCGGGAACCATTTATGATTGATCTCCAAATATTTGACCAACCCAAATTGCATTCCTAATAACAAGGCGGCAAAAGAAGTCCAACCAAAAGAGGTGAAACCTCCGACCAGGGCAGCTGTTAATGCTGGGATGATCAGAGCTGGAAGAACACCAGGATCAATCGACCGCTGAATCGTGGCCGCAAAAATTCCTAAAAGTCCAGTAATGAGTGTTGAGAGGACCCAGTTCGCTCCAGCCAAAAAGTCTGGCGAAAAACCCAAAAGAATTGCTCCTTTTTCGTTTTCGCTGGCGGCCCTCGTCGCAATTCCAAATCGAGACTTTTGAGAGACGAACCACAGGACGAATGTGAGCACCAGCACCAATACAGCGATGGTCAGAGCATCGGCACCAATTGAAATACCGAACGGGAGTCGTAGTGGCTTCGCGTTCCCGTCAAAGAACGGCATCGAACGCACCACAAAGGGCTGGATGGTAAAACGTCGGACGATGATCGCTGGCAACAAAAGAAACAGACCGATTGAGGCCACCACTTTTGCCAAAGGCGGGCTGTAACGCAATCGTTGAAATACCAAAAGATGCAATAGCAAACCAAAGAGAACGGCGAATACAAGCGACAGCAGTACGGCCGGCAAAAAACTCATCTCAGTACCGAAATTGATACGCGTCGGCCAATCGGGAAGATCGGTCCAATGTGCTTTGTCCTGAAACATATGAAGGATGCCCTCAATTGGAGCAAATGGATTCGGCAACGGAGGCAGAAAAAGGTCACCCTCGCTACGCAATACTGCATACACGTAGGCCACGTACATAGCTACAGCGCTATTAGAGAAGTTAACAATTCCAGAGCCCCGGTAGGTCAGCACTACCCCAAGGGCAATCGCTGCAATCAGGGCCCCCTGGGCGATACCAGATCCAGAGACGAAGTTTGTTCGAGTCTGAGGATCAATGATCGCCCACGCAATGACTGCAAAGGAAACCACAAGAAAGACCGCACGAGAATAATGAGCGACTCGCTCAATCGGACGGACTGATTCATTTTTTGGTTCAAGGGGACGCCGCTCAGCGCGACGTCCCCTCAACCAGATTTGACTGAAAACCAAAGTGTCCTACCGCTTAGACCTTGGTCGCATCGATGGGCTTGCCGTTGAGTGCATCGGCGATGCTCAACCACTCACCATCTTTGTATTGCTGGATTCCCATTTGCGATCCACAAACCGAGATGAATATCGGCAAGCCAAGAATAACTTGCTTGCCACAATCCAAAGGACCAGCCTGAATCATCATTGGTCCCTTGAAGCCGCGGATTTTGCCGTCAATGCTGGCGTAATCCAAAGCGTCGGGTCCGAGTTGATTGAGGAACTTGGTGAGAGTCATGATGTTCGCAAATTCAGGTCCAGCAAAACCGGTGTATTCGAGGTTTGTTGCGCCAGGAGCTGGCACACCATACTGCTGCACTTTGTCAAGGTAGGTCTGCATACCGCTGTCGTAGTCCGGCTGGAAATAGCTGTACCCATATCCACCGAAATACCAGTTATTCGGGACAGTACCACCGTCACCGGCTTCTGCTAAATGGTCCGTCATCGGCGTGCCAAAGCACAGTCCAGTGGCAACGATAACTGGGTCGATACCGAGCGCTTTGCTGGCATCATAGACATTGATACATTGCTGAAGCGTCACGATGAGTACGACTACGTCGGCTGATTCGGCGCCAACGGCAGTCATTGCGGATGCCACATCTGCTGCCGTAGCAGTGTCGTCAACGCCGACGAAAGTATAAGCAATTCCTGCTTTTTCAATCACTGGCTTGAAGAGAAGGTCAGCGCCAGCTATTCCAGCAGCGTTATTGCCAGCGATGATAGCGACGTTCTTGACATCGCCGAGTTGGCTGACAACAAACCCTGCCATTCCCGCAACTACTCCAGGTGAACCAGCAGTAAAGGCTTGACCCGCAGGAGTTGTGAAGTCGTCAGCCGTCACGCCGTTGCCAACGATCACTGGCTTCTTGGTGTTCAAGGCATCGTAAAGTTCCTTGTTGCCCACCAGAATTGTTCCGGTGAGGACAGCGGCGATTTCGGCATCGTTGGCAAACTGGGTGCCGCACTTAGCGCCATCTTCTGCGACCGTAATGGTGCAAGGCACAATTTCGAGTGGATGGCCAGCAGCGCCTCCGAGTTCATTGTTAATGAACTCAACTGCGGCGTTGACACCGATCGTGTTTTCTGGGAAGTAGTCCTCTTGGTTCACGTAACCGATTTTGATTGAGTCTCCACTGGCCATGCCTGCAGTGCCCTCGGTGTAGTCGATTGCCCACTGGACCAAATCGCCATCAGCATTAGGTGCATCGGTGACTGCGGGAGCATCAGTCGCAGCCGGCGCATCGGTGGCCGGTGCTTCGGTTACTGCTGGAGCATTTGTAGTTGTCGATGAATCTTCGCTACAGGCGCCAGCAAGCAGCCCTGCAATAGCCAAGCCAGCGACAAAGCTGATCTTTCTATTCCTCATAAGTATCCCCCTATGGATGACCTCGAGCCCCGGATGGAAACTCAGTGACAAGCCTGCCACAGCGACCCCACCTGATCAAATACAACGACGAAGTATCAGGACTATTTCTTTCACGGGGGTTTCTTATGAACTTTTGGATTCACCTGACTCGCGGTAATCGCCAAAAGCCGCATCACGTTCACTCAAAGCAGCAGTGACACCCTTCGTGACAAAAGATTGCATGTATTCCATCGACGACGGTTGGTGGAATCCGAGTGCCTGAATTTCTGCGGTGGCCCGAATACCAGCACGAATTCCCATGACATCCATCGCTCGGTGAGCAGCCCGCTTATTCAGCGCCAACAAATCTGCAGGTATTTTCGCTATCCGTTCAGCCATTGCCAAGACTGCTCCATCGAGTTCATCAGCCGGATGGGCCCGGTTAGCAAACCCATTGGTCACTGCCTCAACACCGCTCATCGAGTCACCAGTCAATAAAGCCTCCATGCCGCGTCGCAAACCCATCATCCAGGTTTGCCATTGCATATCGGGCGGCGACATCAAGCGAACTGGTGGATAACCAATCTTCGCATCTTCGGCTACATACACCAGGTCACACGCAGTTGCGAGTTCAGTACCGCCGGCCAAACAGTAGCCATGCACCTGACCAATGATGGGCGTCGACATATCCCACATTTCGAACCAGTTGTTCACAACATGGCGCGACCACCAGCCATCGGCGCGCGAAATCGCACGTTCGACATCGCTATTAGGCGAGCCGAGGTCGTACCCCGCACAAAATGCCGATCCCGCGCCGCGAATGATCATCACCGATACATCTCGCGCTTTATCTCCTTCACGCAATGCAGCAAACAGAGCGCCACGCAAATCATCATTCAAAGCGTTCCGCTTATCGGGTCTGTTCAAAGTGAATCGACGGACCTTCGGCAATGGATTGTCGATTAACAGCACTGGGTCAGACATATGACTCTCCTACTTTGATTCTCTTACTTCTCCCAGTAGGGAGCGCGCAGTTTGCGCTTATTGATTTTGCCCATGGTGTTACGACCAAGGTCTTCAACAAATTCAATGGTGCGGGGGCACTTGAAATGACTCAACCGCTCACGACAAAAAGCCAAAACTTCTTTGGCATCTGGAGGGTTCTTGAGATCACGCGGGATCGCGAGGGCCTTCAGTTCTTCACCCATTTCGGCGTGAGGAATACCGATACACGCAACGTCTAAGAGACCGGGGTGTTGCACCAACACTTGTTCAGCTTCGGCCGGATAGATATTGACTCCACCAGAGACAACCATGTCACTAAAGCGATCGGTGATGTACACGAATCCACCGTCGTTGACATAACCGATTTCACCAAGAGTGAATACGCCTGGCGCGATATTGGCAGCCTTGGTCTTTTCGGCATCATTCGGATAGATCACACCACGGCCCGTTGCGTCCTTGAAGAACAAGCGGCCTTCGGTATTGGCCGGCAATTCTTTGCCGTCGTCATCAAGCACGATGACCGAGAATGGTGGAACGGGACGACCGACCGAACCAGGGTTCTCGAGCCAATCAGCACTTGAGATTTGACACGTTGTACCAACTTCGGTCGCACCGTACGCATCAGTGAAGATCAAACCCCACCAATCAATCATCGAACGCTTGATATCAACCGGGCACGAAGCACCAGTGTGCGCAACCAACTTCATTGATGACACGTCGTACTTAGCCTTCACTGCTTCGGGCAATGCCAACAAACGCACGAAGTGGGTCGGGACCATCACCGAAGATTCGGTCTTGTACGTGGCGATTGCTTCAAGAGTCTGCTCAGCGTCAAATTTGGCAAGAATCACCATCGGCACACCGCGCACGAGCAAACGCATTCCGTTCAACGGACCCGTGTGATACATCGGGCCTACCACTAAGTGAGTTCCATATTCGGCGAAGCGATTCGACTTCATGCCTTCAAGATGTTCGCCCATCGTTGAACCGCCAGCAAACATCGTTGGTGGAAGTTCAGTGCCCTTCGGACGACCAGTTGTGCCAGATGTATACAACAGATTGGCTCGGGGTTTGACGTCAAGTGACGGATCACTCGGATCACCTTGCGCGAGCCAATCGTTCCAATTTGAGACCTCTGAGTGCGATACATCCCAACCAACAATGGTGAGAGTTGATCCTTCAGACCGGGCGATCTTGGCGGCTTCAACGCCACGCTCAAGTGTCTCGGGACCAACAAACAAAATGCGTGACTCAGAATCAACCAAGATGTACGCGGCTTCTTCGGCGGTCAAGTGAAAGTTCACTGGAACTGTTGAGGCACTGCCTAAGAGGCAACCTAAGTGTGCATAAGCCGTT
>WLMQ01000112.1 GCA_009700145.1 Actinomycetota bacterium | reverse complement strand
GGAGCCAAGCCACCTTTCCGTGGCCGTGCTGAGGAACTATCGCTCCATCTTCGCACCCGATATAGCGGGCTGGTTTGCGCACCCGAGCAAGAAGCGGTTCTAGCCGCGACCACAGGGATGTCATGACTTGCGAATTGTACCGTCAGACCATCAAGTCGGGTCGCTTATCGGTACGGGACGCCTGTGGATAAGTCGGTCACGGGGCGATTCAGCAGGATTAACGCATCCGGCGCATGTGGATGCTCTCGACCAGGCCGATCATGATCGAGAAGGACAACAGTGACGATCCGCCATAGCTCACAAAGGGCAGGGGCACGCCAGTCACGGGCATGATGCCCATGGTCATACCAATGTTCTGAAAAACATGCCACAAAATGACGCCGAAAATACCGGCACAGATATACGAGCCAAAAAGGTCTTTACTCAAGTGCCCCACTCGCCAGATACGGAAAAGCAACAGTCCAAAGAGCCCGAGAACGAGTCCCCCGCCAATCATCCCGAACTGTTCGGCGATAGCCGAAAAGATGAAGTCGCTTTGCTGCACCGGAATGAATTTGCCGTTAGTCAGTGGGGCTTTCAGATAGCCCTTACCAAACCAACCGCCCGTCGCCACGGCGCGCTTGGCATATCGCACTTGAAAGACATACCGCTCAAGGTCTTTGTCGGACGAGTTTTGATTAACGAATGCGGTAATTCGCTTGAGCTGGTATCGATCAACGATTCCTGCGACGACCGCTGCTGCGACCGTGCCAACAGTCAGCAAACTAATCAAGACCAAGTAACGCAGCCGAGCCCCCGCCATCACCAAGACACACAGCGAACCTACGATCAATACGAATGCCGAACCTAGGTCGGGCTGCACGATGATCAATGCTGTCGGAATACCCACCAGCACCAAGCCACCAATGAACTTGGAGTAACTCATGTCCTCTTCGCGGGACTCACTGAAGTACGCGGCTAACGCGACGAGCACTGCTGGCTTAGCAAATTCGGCAGGTTGGAAAGATATAGGCCCGAAGTCAAAGGAAAGTCGGGCACCACCTTTGAGAGCACCGACCGACAACACCATCAACAAACCGATCACGGAACACCCGTACAAAAAATATGCTCGCTCGCGAAGTAGTTGATAATCGAATGCCATCACAATGACGAGAACAACTGCCGACGCAATCAAGAACGTCACTTGGCGAACGGCGAACCAATACGGGTCTGCATCAACTTTCCAATATGTCGCGCTATAAATAGCGAAAGCGCCGATGATGCCCAACAGGACGACCGGCGCAAGCATTGTCCAGTCAATATTGCGTCGCGGATCACCAGGACCTGAACGGATATTTCCTAAACGACCTTGAGGTCGACGATTCAGAATTGGATACGCCATCAGTCGCGTCCACCATAAGCAGCGCCACCAAGACAACGATTACTTGGCAATGAGCGTTCGGGGGCAGCCACAGTCGCGGTGATGTCGAGTGGATTAGATGGAAGTACTTCTGCCATTGTCGCCGCACCGGCGGCTGCCATAAACATGCACTTCACAACCGGCGCAGCCGCCTTTGATCCGTAACCGCTCTTTTCAAGATACGCCGTCACAACATAGGGTTGATTCGCATCGGTACTGAATGCAGCAAATGCCGAGGAGTCATTCCACGGCAAACTGGCCGCACCCTGAGCAGTTCCCGTCTTGCCGGCAATGGGCAAATCTTCGTAGGGATAACTCTGGAAAAGTTTTTCACCAGTTGTGTAGTGATACGAATCGTAAAAGACACCAGGGCCAGTGATTACTCGAGTTAAGCCGCGCACGATTGGATCACGAATCTCGGGAGGAATACTCAAACTACGAATGGTGTCCTTAGTCCCGAGATTGAGAGCCACTGTTGCCTGTGTCAGATCAGCGACGCCTACTTGATCGGAGTTAGGTGTTCCTGGCTCTAATAAGGCAAGCGCGATCAACGGCCGGTTGACATCACCGCCATTAGCAAGAGTTGCATATGCTTGTGCTAACTGCAGCGGCGTCGCAGCCAAGAGTCCCTGCCCTACTGCCAACTGCACATTGTCACCCACGAGGTACTTGGTGCTCTCGCCTTCCATCAAGACGCCACTCTCGACGAGCTTCTTCTTACTTTCCTTATCTGGCACGCGACCCGCCGACTCAAATGGCAAATCAATACCCGTAAAACTTCCGAAGCCAAACTTGCGAACTTCCTCTTGCAAAATTGGTTGACCACCGCGTTCAGAGAAAATTTCTTCACCAATCTTGTAAAAGAAAGTGTCAGACGAAACTGCCAAGGCATCTTCGACATTGACCTTGCCATAACGACAGGCATAGTTGCCGCCACCACACAATGCATTTCGATAAATGCACTTGATCATCTGACATGTCTCTTTATCAATACTGGCCAATGTGTATTCACCTTGGTCGAGATATCGATATTCGGAGCCTCCTGGTAATTGCCCCGCATCAAGGGCTGCATATGCAACAAAAGGCTTAAAGCTTGAGCCCAAGTTGTACTGACCCTGAATTGCTCGATTCACCAAAAGCGATTTGTCTGGATCATCGGTTTTGGGAAAAATCTCCGAGAATTTGTCACCAGAAATTCCTGAGTTAAACCAGCGATTATCAAAGGTGGGATAGCTCGCGAGTGCCATCACTTCACCAGTTGAGTAGTTCATCATGACTACTGAACCTGCTGGTGCCTTTAAGTTTTGGCAATCAGGGAACTGCGGCTTGACCGATTTACGCTTTGCATCCTGCGCTTGACAAGTCTCGACAAAACGACGAAGGCGAAGTTGCGTTTCTAAAGCCTGTTCGGCAAATTGCTGATAATTGAGATCAATAGAAAGTTGCAGATCGTTGCCAGGAATCGGTTCAACTCGTTCGAGTACCCGCAAAATTGCACCACGCGAGTCGACTTCGTACTTCACGTAACCGGGTGTTCCTCGCAAATAACGCTCGTAGACCTTTTCGACTCCGAATTGGCCAACTCGTTCATTCAGGTTGTAACCCTGATCAAGATATTGAGCACTGTCATTTTTAGTGATTGCGCCAAGGTAACCAACGATGTGTGCCGCAATTGGTGCGAACGGATAGGCGCGCTTCCACTCGGTTGTGACATCGATTCCAGGGAAATCCTCGCTACGTTCAAGTAAATACATCGCGGTGTCTTCGCCAACATCTTCTTGAATCGGCAAGGGAAGTAACGGGCTGTACTTTGTGCCCTTGGGCTTGCCATCAGCACCCAAGGGACCGCCATAGCGCGTTTCTAAATCGGTCACCGTTGTTTGCAGAATCGGAGCGAGTCGACCAAAAAGTTCAAGTCGGTCGGCCTGATCACGTAAGGCTTCCCACGACAATGTCACCGTCAGCATCTTTTCGTTGTCGGCCATGATGCGACCAAAACGATCAAAGATACGGCCGCGCTCTGGTAACAATTTCTGCGTGCGTGTCTTATTTGACTGCACCTTTTGTTCAAGAGCCGGCGAGTCAACAACCTGCAAGAACCACATCCGCATACCCATCGCGCCGAACAGCAGCATTGCGACAACACCAATGGCAGCCAATCGACTTGCGCGTTTGTCAGATGCCATTGAAACAGCCTGACATACGGTTTGTGACGAGTGGCATCACCATGACAAGAAGACCATTACAAGAAGACCTCGGCGGGAGGTGCGAGCCGTTGGTTGCGCCGCACTACGAGCGACCATCGCGCGATCGGTACTGCAATAAAACTGAATAATGCATTAGAGATAGCGACCACAATGATCACCTTGGTCAGTCGAGACGACAACCAACCCTCGACGCCGATCCAATTCGCGACCACTGGCATCACAAAAGTTGCAAGTCCACTCACCAGACCGAGCGCTACAGCATTTAACCATTTCGGATTTTCGATCGCTCGTGAATGAAGATAACCCGCGCCCCATCCGGCCGCCCCGAACACCAAAGCCGAAAGCCCCAGCGGACTGGTCACAACAAGATCAAACATCAGACCAAAAACAAAGCCAGCCAAAGCCCCATTTTCTGAGCCTCCCGCCAAACCAGCAGCAATCGAAAGAGCCAACATAATTTGCAGAACAACACCAAAAATTTTCACATCAGCGAAAAACGTTGTTTGCAGTGCCAAGGCAGGAAGGCCCACCAAGAGCAATCGCACTAAGGGCCTGTTGACAAAATCAATCATGGAGTTCCAGTTGCGACGGGCTGATACAACAAAACTCGCACGAAGTTCAAGGCCGTTAATTTGGCAGTCAAACGCACCTCGAGCACTGCGCCAGATGTGCCCGTGCGTTCAACAATTTTGATCACTCGGCCAACCACAATTCCACGCGGTGCCAAACTTTGCGAACCGCCAGAAGTAATCACCAATGCACCAACTTGAACTTCACCGAATCGCGAGTTTTGATCAATGAACTCAACGACGGGAGCGTTGTCAATTCCACGACCACGGAAAATTCCGGTCTCGGCAACTGGGAGATCGTCAAGGTTGATCGTTGTTGTCGGACCACCAGCAGTAGTACCTGGTGCAATCGTCACAATGACACCAGTTGTCGTTGGAGCCAAGGCCCCAAAGTCAACGCCTGAAAAATCAATAGTCGTTGATGTTGTTGTTAAGGCATTTGGATCAACAACTGCGGTGACGAGCGGCGCTACTGGCGCAAGCGTTGTCGTCGGACTTGTTGTTGTCGTAGATGTACTGGTCGTAGTAGTTGTGGAGGTTGTCGTAGTGGTGGTCGTCGCTGGAACCATGTCTGGTTGATTCACCACTTGAACTGGAATGGCGTATAAAGAATCGTTAGAAAGCAGCACCAACGAGCGGTTGTTGTCCACCCAGGTAATTCGACCCACTAAACCGGCCGCGTTGACAACAGGCATACCTACCCGCAAGCCTCGATCGCTCCCCTGATTGATCTCAATCGTTTGAGAATAGTTAGATGGCGTACCACCAATAACTTGAGCCGTCACAGAAGAGATATCAGCGAGGTTGTCAATGCCGTTCAACGCCAACAATTCTTGAGCATCGCGCACTGTGGCGAGAGCAGCAATAAAGGCGCCTTCTTGTTGATCAAGTTGATCTTGAAGGCGTTCATTCTCAGTTTCTAATTCTCCGTAGTGCGTCATTCCGCGCCAAGCATTTTCTAGCGGTCGTGTGATGACACGCGTCGAACTCTGTACCGGTTCGAAGATCGTGCTGAAAATATTGCGCAACCCGTGCACCACAGAATTTCCTTGAAGATCAAGGGTGATCAGCAATATTGAAGACAGAGCCAGAAGAGCAATAGCCCGACGACGACTCACCGAATAAACCGGCATGGATCCGATCCCGACCTAGTCGTCACTCTGCGACAAGAGACCGCGCATCATCTCAATATTTTCCAATGCTCGACCCGAGCCAATGACAACCGAATACAACGGATCATTGGCGATATTGATTGGCATTCCAGTTTCATGTGCCAAACGACGATCAATGCCCGCAAGCAAAGCACCGCCACCCGTAATAGTGATTCCTTGGTGCATAATGTCAGCAGCAAGCTCGGGTGGAGTTTTGTCGAGCGTTGTACGTACGGCATCAACGATGGCCGCAACCGGTTCGGCGATGGCTTCACGAACTTGATCAGTTGACAATGAAATTGTTCGCGGCAATCCGCTGATGAGGTCACGACCACGAATGTCGGCAGTCATTTCTTCTTCGAAAGGCCAAGCCGACCCCATTTGAATTTTAATTTCTTCGGCAGTTCGTTCGCCAACGGCCAAAGAGAACTCTTTTTTCAGATACGCCAACAGCGCTTCATCAAGTTCATCGCCGGCAATTCGCAACGATTGAGCGGTCACGATGCCACCCAATGAAATAACTGCAACTTCGGTTGTGCCTCCGCCAATATCGACAATCATGTTGCCGCTTGGTTCATGAACCGCCAGGTCGGCACCGATAGCCGCTGCCATGGGTTCTTCAATAATGTGCACCGGCTTGCGAGCCCCAGCGTATTCAGCCGCGTCTTGAACCGCGCGCTGTTCAACTCCGGTGATCCCCGACGGCACGCAAATCAACATCCGCGGTTTACTCCAACGACTGCTGTGCACTTTTTGAATGAAATAGCGCAACATTTTTTCGCACACATCAAAGTCAGCAATGACGCCATCTTTGAGTGGACGCACCGCGCGAATGTGCCCAGGAGTACGACCCATCATGCGCTTGGCTTCGTGACCAACCGCGACGGGCTTGCCATCAGAAACGTCGAGGGCAACCACGGACGGCTCATTTAAAACAACGCCTTGACCTCGTACATAGATCAGCGTGTTGGCTGTTCCAAGGTCGATTGCTATATCTCGCCCGAGGGCCAGCGGATTACTGCGGGCCATGGCCAGAGCCTCCTACGACGTGCGGC
>WLMQ01000111.1 GCA_009700145.1 Actinomycetota bacterium | reverse complement strand
TGATGGTAAGAACTTGGCTTTTTGTTCTTCGGTGCCAACTTCCATGATGGTTGGACCAAGTAAGAAGATGCCGTTCTGATTCACGCGGCCAGGTGCACCAGCGCGGTAATACTCTTCTTCAAAAATCAACCACTTGATGTAGTCGGCATTGCGTCCGCCGTACTCAACTGGCCACGAGACTGCTGACCAGCCGCCCTCGTACAACTTCTTTTCCCACACCCGATGTTGTGCGAATCCCTCTTCGGTATCGAAGCTCGGGAGTGGGGAAGCGGGCACATTGGCCTCAAGCCACGCACGCGCTTCGGCGCGAAATGCTGACTCTTCACTAGTTTCATTGAGATCCATACGGTGACGAACCTTAGTCGCAGTCTTGCGAAAATCTGACGCCGTATCAGAAATCGTTGGTGAGGCATATTTCCTGAACTTGTGCCCAACTATCCTGACCTCGTGGGGGATCACAATCAGGGGGGAATTGAGTACGTCGCGGGGCTTGATGGTCTGCGCGCACTCGCCGTTATTACGGTGATGTCATTCCACCTTGGGTGGTCTTTCGTGCCAGGTGGCGCTTTTGGGGTTTCACTGTTTTTTACTTTGTCGGGATATTTGATTACCCAGGTGATGTTGGCCGACCATGCCCGAGCCGGGAAAGTTGATCTCAAACGGTTCTGGTCGCGTCGCTTACGTCGGCTTGCCCCGGGGTCGATTGTTTGCCTGATTGCGGTTGCAGTCATTGCATTGTGTGGACTACTGGAAGGAAATCGATTGCGCGGTGATCTATTCGCGGCACTTGGATATTCGGCTAACTGGCGTTTCGCAACTGCCGGCACGACATATGCGCAATTGTTTGAATCTGCTCCGTCGCCGGTTTTGCATTTTTGGTCATTGGCCATTGAAGAACAGTTCTATGTCATCTTCCCGTTGCTGATGATTGTTTTGTTGCGCTGGCGCAAGGTTCTCGTTCCGACGCTTGCATTGTTGGCGGGGGCAAGCGTCGCGGCGATGGTGTTGACCAACTCTCGAAATCTGGCGTACTACGGAACGCATACCCGGGCAGCAGAATTACTGATTGGTGCACTGTTGGCCTTGGTGGTTCCGGTGAGCAAGCAGATACGAGGTTTTGCGGCAAAAGGATTTGCGGCGGTTGGAGTTATTGCATTTGGAGGATTCGTATTCATTGCGACGCACGCACACACGAACGACCAATGGTTGTACAAAGGCGGACTGAGTGCGTTCTCACTGATTTCAAGTGCGCTGATTATTGCGGTGCTTGTGCCCGGACCTATTCGAATGTTGATGACATCGCGTCTGATGGTTGCGATAGGCCGCATCACTTATTCTTTGTACCTTTTTCACTGGCCGGTCTTTGTTGTGCTGAACCGCGATCGAATGGGATTTGATGGCCTCGCGCTGTCAGCAACTCGAGTCGGTGTCACGTTTGCTTGTGCGTGCCTTTCAGCCTGGCTCATCGAGAACCCCATACGGTTCCGAAAAGTATTACGTCAGCCGGTTTGGGCGGGTGTTGGAATGGCCACCGCAATGGGTGTCGCGCTGATTGTTATGGCAACGATTTCAGCGTCAACGCCAATTGCCTTGGCTGGAGTGGATGCTCCAGACGAGATGGTGCAGTTTGCGCCACCCAGTACCTCGATTTCAATTGAGACTCCAACTCGAGATCCGTTGAGAGTATTGGTTCTTGGTAGTGAACCAGTTGTGGCCGATGACGTGAAGAATGCAATCGGTGACTCAATTCCCATCGTTATTGTGAGTGGAATTCAACCCGGATGCGCGATTCGACCGAGTGCAGAAACGATTGAAGGATGCGAATCGTTTACATCAGTTGCTCGGCGCCTCATCTTGCAATCAAAGCCTGACGTCGCGGTGCTGTCAGTTGGCAAAGCAGAACGAAAGTTGTTGGCCGAATTAGAAAACACTGTCCTTGCCTCAACGGGTAGCGGTGTTGAAAAAGATTCGACATTGCCGTTTCGATTGAGTGTTGAAATTGTGAATGATATTTTGCAGCCGTTGGTGACGATCCCTGTCATCATCGTTGACTATGGCGAAAAGGATGTGCTGAGCAACGATCTTGATGATGCCGGTATGCGGCTCGACAACGCGATCACGCTCCATCGCCCAACGGCCGAAGCATTGGCGAATCAATTGATTTTGGTTGATGACAAACTTCAAGGCGCAGATCATCGAACCCGAGTGATGGTGATTGGAGACTCCACATCATTCGGGATTTCAGCGGCAATTAACAATGTTGCCGGTGATCGTTTCAGCGTGTTATGGGCAGGTGGGAGAAACTGCCCATTTGTTGAGGCAGAAAAAGTTCGCTGGTGGGATGGCGCCGAATTTAATATGACGAATTGTGCCACCTTGCATCCCGAGTGGGATAGAGCGTTTGAGACATTTGCTCCATCAATTGTGGTGATGGTCTATTCGGTTCCTGAACAGGCTGAGCAAAAGTATGTTGGGGATGAGACCTGGTACACGATTGCTGATTCTGAATTTGTTGCACGACACGATGCCGCCATGCAAGAACTAGTGACTGCTTGCGACGAACGCGGAATTGCGTTGCTGCTTCTGAATAGCCCCGAGATCCATGGTGGTGCGTTGAGTGGTGCTCAGTTTGCCCAACCTGAACGAGTGACTGCATGGAATGCTTTGATGCAAACGTGGTTGACTCAATGGCCCGAGATTCACTCAGTGGACTGGGCGAGCATTGTGACTGCCGCCGAGAGTGCAGCCGGTCCATTACGTGGAGATGGCATACATATGGTGCAAAGTGATCTCGACGTGGTGGTTCAGTCGGGAATCATTCCGTTGCTAGATGCACAAACCGTTGGGTGAATCGGTGGCAGTCTGACCGTGTTGGTTAGTCTGACATTGTGTCAGAAACCGCAACTAGTAACGCTTCCCAAGTACCAGCGATTGAAGGCTGGTTTACGCTTGATCAAAATCCGCATCTGATTGGTGCACAGTGCACGGCTTGTGGGACCTATGTGTTCCCGCCACGTGAAGGTGCCTGTCCGAGCCCGTCGTGCGATAGCGACGAGTTGACGGCAACTCCGTTTTCGCGGTTTGGCACGGTGTGGAGTTATGCCGAGAATCGGTATGCGCCGCCATTGCCTTATCGTGCGGCCGAACCATTTGAGCCGTATGCCTTAGTTGCAGTGCAACTTGAAAAAGAAGGACTTATCGTTTTGGGCCAAGCTCCGAAAGGAATTTTGGCCAAGGATCTGAAAGTTGGAATGCGGATGCAACTTGAAACCGATGTGCTGTATCGCGAGGATGGTGTGGACTACATGATTTATGTGTGGGCGCCGGCTGTTCAAGATGAAGTTGTTGGAGGCGCAAAATGAGCGATCGTGACTTAGTTGTACTGGGTGTCGGAATGCATCCGTGGGGGAAGTGGGGTCGTGACTTCACCGAATACGGAATGGTTGCAGCTCGAGCGGCATTGAAAGATGCGGGCATCGAATGGAAAGACGTGCAATACGTTGCTGGTGCGGACACCATCCGAAATGGATATCCGGGTTTTATTGCAGGTGCAACATTCGCTCAAAAAATGGGTTGGACTGGTGCTCGCGTTTCGTCAAGTTATGCAGCCTGTGCAAGTGGTGCTATGTCTCTTCAGACGGCACGGGCTTCAATTCTTGCGGGCTTTTGTGACGTCGCAATGGTGATTGGCGCCGACACGACGCCGAAGGGATTTTTTGCTCCTGTCGGTGGTGGCGATCGCAAGAATGACCCCGACTGGTTGCGTTTCCATTTGTTGGGTGCGACGAACCCGGCGTACTTTGCTTTGTTCGCTCGCCGTCGTATGGATCTATATGGCGCAACGTCTGAGGATTTTGCTCAAGTCAAAGTGAAGAACTCGTTACACGGACTCAACAACCCGAATGCGCGTTTCCGTAAAGAGAACGCTGTCGAAGATGTGTTGAACAGTCCAGTAGTGAGCGACCCGTTGCGTTTGCTCGATATTTGTGCAACATCAGATGGTGCTGCAGCAATGATCGTGACGAGTCGAGCATTTGCCGAAAAGCATCTCGGATCGTTGAAAGGTGTGCCGCGTATTAAGGCGGTGAGTACTAGTACGCCGACGTATCCGCAGACACTTCTGGAAATGCCCGACTTTGCGACCGACTCATCGGCTGTCGTCATGCCCCCAGCACGCGGATTCAAAGATTCCATTTGTTGGGATGCTTATGAAGAGGCTGGGGTAGGTCCAGAAGATTTGTCGATGGCCGAGGTGTACGACTTGTCAACGGCACTTGAGCTTGATTGGTACGAGCACCTTGGGCTGTGTGCGCCTGGCGAGGCGGAGGGTCTGTTGCGGTCAGGTGCGACGACTATTGGCGGACGTATTCCGGTGAACCCGAGTGGCGGTTTGTCGTGCTTTGGTGAAGCGATTCCGGCCCAGGCGATTGCCCAGGTGTGTGAACTGGTGTGGCAGTTGCGCGGACAGGCCGAAGGTCGTCAGATCGACAACGCGAAGTTGGGCATCACCGCGAACCAAGGACTGTTCGGCCACGGCTCGTCTGTCATCGTCGGCGTCTAATTCACCCACTTTGGAATTTGCCTGCCGCTAGGCGGCAGCCATATTCCAAAGTGGCGATTTATTGCCGCTTAGGGGAGGGGAAGTAGGCTTGGGGTATGAGTACTCCGAACGCCTACATCATTGACGCTGTCCGCACACCCGTTGGTCGCCGAGGAGGCGGACTCTCACAGGTCCACCCCGCCGACATTGGTGCGCACAGCATCAAATCCCTCATCGAGCGCACTGGCGTCGACCCCAATGCTGTTGATGACGTCATTTTCGGCAACGTCGACTCGGTCGGACCCCAGTCTGGCTGTATCGCTCGCACCTGCTGGTTGACCGCTGGACTTCCCGAGCACGTCCCGGGCGTCACGATTGACCGCCAATGTGGTTCGGCTCAGCAATCGGTCCATTTCGCAGCCCAAGCGGTGATGAGTGGCACCATGGATCTTGTTGTCGCTGGCGGTGTGCAGAACATGAGCATGATTCCGATTTCTTCAGCCATGACTGCCGGACAGGCACTTGGCTTTGACGATCCCTTCACCGGATCACCGGGTTGGACCACGCGTTATGGCAACGGTGAGGTCAGCCAGTTCGTCGGCGCCGAGATGATGGTTGAAAAGTGGAATCTCTCACGCGATGAGATGGAAGCATTTGCGGTCGAGTCTCACGTGCGTGCCATTAAGGCTCGCGCTGAGGGCCGCTTTGAAGCAGAGATTTCTCCGCTCAACGGCGTGCAACACGACGAAGGCCCGCGCGAACCGAACTGGGAAAAGATTCGCTCGCTGCAGACATTGACACCCGGCGGACGTTTGACGGCTGCTTGTGCAAGTCAGATCTCTGATGGTTCAGCCGCAATCTTGATTGCTAACGATCAGGCTGTGAAGACTCATGGCCTCAAGCCCCGTGCGCGTATTCATCACATGAGTGTTTTGGCTGACGATCCGATCATGATGCTGTCGGCACCGATTGCTGCCACCAAGCGTGCCTTGCAAAAAGCCGGAATGACGATTGACGACATCGACTTGGTCGAAATCAATGAAGCATTTGCACCAGTCGTGATGGCATGGATGCGTGAGCTTGGAGCCGACCACGCGAAGGTGAATGTGAATGGTGGAGCAATCGCCCTTGGTCACCCTCTTGGCGCCACTGGTGCACGTTTGATGACGACACTCTTGAATGAACTTGAGCGCACCGGCGGACGATTCGGTCTTCAGACAATGTGTGAAGGTGGCGGACAAGCCAACGTCACCATTATCGAACGCCTCTAACTAGCTGTCGAAGCCCAAACCTAAACGGTCAAGCGAGCGCAACCACAAATTGCGTTTGCCAGTTTTGTCTTCGCGGTTCAAACTCCATCGCGTGGCCTGAATACCTGCGAACTTGAATGGTTCAGGCGGGAAAGGCAACGGCTTACTGCGGACAAAATTGGTTTCAGTGGCCTTAGAACGCCGACCATCAATGAGATCAAGCATGACCTCAGCTCCGAAGCGAGATGATGCAACGCCAAGACCGGTGTAGCCAACTGCGTATGCAACACGGCCATTCATTGCTTGACCCCAGAACACGCAATAGCGCGAGCAGGTATCGATTGCGCCACCCCACATATGCGAGAACTTCACATCTTCAAGTTGGGGGAAAGTCTTAAAGAAATGCATGCTGAGTCTGGCCCAACTCTCGGGTCGACTCTCAAGCTCTGATGAGATCTTTCCACCGAAGTAATAGATCGCGTCATAACCGCCCCACAAGATTCGGTTGTCTTGGGTGAGTCGGTAGTAGTGGAATTGATTTGGTATATCGGAAAGACCTTGGCGATTGTTCCATCCGATACTCGCTAATTGCGATGGCGT
>WLMQ01000110.1 GCA_009700145.1 Actinomycetota bacterium | reverse complement strand
GCAGCACCAACCGCGCCCATGTACAACTGGCCTTCACCACCGATATTGATGAGACCCATGCGGAAGGCGACGGCAGCACACAGACCAGTAAATGCGAGTGGCGTCGCCGTCTTGAGCGACCCTGAAAGCGCACGCGTACCTGCGAAGCCGCGCTCAAAAATCCGGAAGTAGACATCCCAGGGATTTTTGCCAGTTGCAAACAAAACGACTGCGCCAAGGATTAATGCCGCGACTAACGAGATTAATGGGATAGCCCAATTCAGCCATTTCGGTTGTTCAAGCCGCCGCTCGAGTCTGACCGGAGATTTCATTCGGTGATTCCTCCCATAGTGAGGCCAATCCGCTCGCGATCCGCGCCATCTGCAGGGACTTCATCAACAATGCGACCTTCGTACATCACCAGGATGCGATCGGCCAAAGACATGATCTCATCAAGATCTTCGCTAATGAGCAAGACACCGACACCACTGTCGGCGGCTTCGATTAAACGCTCACGCACAGTTTCAATCGCGCCAACGTCAAGCCCTCGAGTTGGGGACGCAGCGATGAGTACTTTTGGTAATGCTGAAAACTCACGAGCTAACAAAACCTTTTGCACATTGCCGCCTGACAGCAGACGAACAGGCGTCTGAGAGTCGGGAGTCTTGATGTCGTAGCGTTCAATGAGATCGGTTGACTGTTCGCGAATTGATTTACGTTTCAAAATACGAAAGCGGGACATTGAGCGGTAGTTCTTGAGCGCAAGGTTGTCTTCAACTGAATGGCTTGATGCGAGACCCGTATGTAAACGGTCTTCGGGGACATGAGCAATTCCTTGAGCGATCGCTGAACGTGCTTTACCTGATTGAACCTTTTGTCCCTGCACCGTGATCGCTCCAGCAACCATCGGGCGCATTCCTGAAATCACTTCAGCTAACTCGCGTTGACCATTTCCGGCAACCCCAGCAATGCCGACTATTTCGCCGACACCAACAGAGAGTGAAACTGATTGAAGTGCCAGGCGACCGCGATCATCATGTGAACTGATATTGGTGACGTTCAAAACAACGTTGTTGACATCTCCCGGTTTGTTACGTACGACTCGATTGAACTCAACCGAACGTCCAACCATGAGGCTGGCAAGATCTCGAGTTGACGATTCGCGAGTGTTGACGGTGCCGACAGTGCGACCACCACGCAAAACAGTGACTCGATCGCTCACTGCCATCACTTCATCAAGTTTGTGCGAAATGAAAATAACAGTTCGACCTTCGGCGACCATGGCGCGCAAAGTCTTGAAAAGCTCGGTGGTTTCGATGGGTGTCAACACGGCGGTTGGTTCATCAAGAATGAGAACTCGGGCACCGCGGTAGAGAACTTTCAAAATTTCAACGCGTTGTTGCTCGCCAACACTTAGCTGCCAAATACGCGCGCTCGGATCGACAGCGAGCCCATAACGGTCGCTGAGTTCTTTCACTCGTGCTGCGACGGTTTTTTGATCCATGAATAGTGATGAATCAGATTCGCCAAGCACGACATTTTCGGCAACCGTGAAAGTAGAAACGAGGCGGAAGTGTTGGTGCACCATTCCGATGCCGGCATTCAGGGCGTCACGAGGAGAGTTGAACTCAACCTTGGTGCCACCGACTTCAACGACGCCGTCATCTTGGCGATACAGGCCAGTGAGAATATTTGACAAAGTTGATTTGCCCGCACCGTTTTCTCCGAGGAGAGCATGCACCTCACCAAAGTTGATCTCAAGATTGACGTGATCGTTGGCAACCACCCCTGGGAACTTTTTGACGATCCCAGTCATCTTGATGGCTGTTTCGAGCCCCATGTCATTCCTTCCCCGTGGACCATTACGTAAGTGGACCATTACGTAAGTGGACCATTACGCCGATGTACCAATACGACATTAGATGAGAAAGGGGGCGGGCTATATAGCCCGCCCCCTTCCGGCAATACTTAAATGTGCTGAAAGTCAGCTGGCGGGAATTTCTCCGTCGATACCGGCGACGAGGTAGCTCATCGACATCAGCTCACCAAAGGTGTGGCTGACTCCGTCGGCAAGTACTTCGTTGCCCTGGTTGTCCATGATGGGACCAGTGAACTGGCTTCCTGTTGCAGCTGCCAATTCTTCGGTTCGGGCCTCAATGAGTGCACGAGTTTCTTCGCTGACGAGGTCACCGAAGGAAGCCAACTTCACGAAACCATCGCTGATGTTGCCGTAGTAGTTACCAGCAGTCCACTGGCGATCAAGGATCTGCTGAATACGAGGAATTTCGTAGACATCCCAGTGGTACGACGAAGCCGTCAACCAAACATCGCCATAGTTGGCGCTGTTGTCACGGTTGTAGCCGGCCCACGGAACCCCAGCGGCCAATGCAGCGTCACCAGTTGAAGGCGAGTCGATGCCCTTCATTCCGAGGACGTCATAGCCTTCGGCAATGAGTGCTTCGGCAGCCTTACGCTCGGCAGCTGGATCGAACCAAGTGTTCAACCAAACAACCTTGACGGTGGCGTCGGGGTTCACAGACTGAGCTCCGAGGGTCCAGGCATTGGCGCCACGAACAACTTCGGGGATCGGGAATGAAGCGAGGTAAGCAAGCTTGCCGGTCTTCGAAGCGGCACCAGCAGCCATACCTGTGAGGTAGTCAGTGTCTTCGGCTGCGCCGTAGAACTGTGACAAGTTAGGAGCGCTCAAGTAGCCAGTGGCGAACTCGAAGCAAACTTCGGGGTGAGCCGCAGCAACTTCGACGAAGGCATCCTGGAATCCGAACGATGTTCCGAAAATGACAGTGTTTCCGTCAGCGATGAGGTCTTCAACGGTCTGAGTGGTCTGAGGACCTTCGGGAACGTTCTCTTTGTAGGTGGTTTCAACAGCGTCACCGAAAGCTTCTTGCACAGCAAGACGAGCTTCGTCGTGAGTCTGGGTCCAGCCACCATCGTTGGTCGGTCCGACGTACACCCAAGCAGCCTTCAACGGGCCTTCTTCTGGTGCGCAGTCGACGACTGGGCTGGCGTCAAGTCCGCCTGCTTCGGCGGGAAGATCGGCCCAAGCGGTGAAGTTCGCCAAAGTGGCGCCTTCTGCTGGGGCGTCAGTGTCCGTCGGAGCTTCTGAACCTTCTGGTGCATCTGAACTTGCTGGTGCTTCTGAGCCGGCTGGTGCTGCGGTGCTGGTTGACGAATCATCGCCACCACATGCCACGAGACCGATACCGAGCGCTGCAGTGAGCAGAACCGGGACAAACTTGCCCTTGGTCATCCTTTTCATATTTTCCTCCCTCAGGGTCGGCCTAGGGGCGGCCGACACCGAAACAATAGTCGCTCTTGAGCATTGGGTGAACCAGTGCACACAAAAAGTCAACACACCGTTAACAATTCGTGCCCGCTGGCCCGCTGGAGGGCAGATTTTGAGAGCCGGCACACATCTAGCTCTTTTGAGCGTTTATGTCAGGCGACTCATATAAGGAGATGTTGTGAACAAGCAAAAAAAGTGCAGTACTCAGTCAATAATGTCCGTTTTCTACTCACCGGACTACATCATCGATGGCGCATTCGACACCATCGGAAAAGCTGGCGAATTAGCCGACTTACTGACACTTGACCCGGTGGCAGGCACACGCATTGTGAAACCGGTATCTGCGACACGTCGCGACATTGTGTCAGTTCACGATGAGACGTATGTTGACAGAGTTTTAAACGGTCATGGGGGCCAATTCTCGAGTGACGATGAATCGGCGGTATCAGTACTTGCTACAACGGGTGGCGTGTTACGAGCAGTCGAAACTGTTCTTGAAAACGGAGGGTGTGCCGGATCACTGTCGAGTGGTTTGCATCATGCAAAGTACGACAGCGGTTCTGGTTACTGCACATTTAATGGTTTGGTGATTGGTGCACGTCAAGCAATTTCACTTGGCGCGAAGCGAGTTTTGATTCTTGACCTAGACGCGCACTGTGGTGGCGGAACCAAAGAACTCATTGGTTTATTGAGAGATCAAGACATCGATGGCATCGAACAAGTTGACGTTTCAGTGTCGTCATTTGATCAGTATCACAATGCAACTTTTGCTCAACTGAAAATTGTTGGAGCCAGCGATTACCTAGTCACAATTCAGCAAAGTCTTGACGCAATCGTTGATCCAGGGTCAATTGATTTGGTGATCTACAACGCAGGTATGGATCCACACGAAAAGGCTGGCGGTCTTCAAGGAATCAACACCAGTGTGATTCGTCAACGCGAAGCGATGGTTTTTGAATGGGCCAAATCGTTTGACCTACCAATTGTGTGGGTTTTGGCGGGTGGTTATAGCGGTGGCTCATTTACGAAACGAGATGTCGCAGCGTTGCATCGCATCACTGTCGAAGAGGCAGCTCGCGTTTACTTAAACGTGACGATGATTGCCGCGTCAGCATCAGACTGACGCTTGATCTTTGAAGTGATGGCGCTCGACCATGTTAAGAGACGAAACTGAATCTTGTATTTGTTGCGCATTGCAACATTGACCGGTTCGCAATCAGCACCGGTGACAACTCGTGCAGTTGCTTCAACAATTGGAGTGCCGGCGACGACACGACCTCGAACGTCGCACTGTTGAAGTGTGGCGTTCGGGTTATTGCGCAGACGTTTGACTTTTCCTGAGTCACCACTAACCGTGAAACACGCTTCGTTATTGCCGAACGGGGCAATCCACACCGCCGTCTTGACAGCTACTCCAGATTTGCGGAAAGTGCTGAACAAGACGTAACGATTGTGGGCTATTTCAGCGTTCATCTCGATACAACCGGACATTGGCTTTTTTGCCACGGATGCTGACGTTCTTCATGGTGTTCAAGATGTTGTCCATCTCGTTACCCGGAACTTCAACGATGGAGAACTGATCAGAAACTTTGATGTCGCCAATGTCGCGGCCAGAGATGCCACTTTCGTTAGCAATTGCTCCGACTAAGTCTTGAGGACGAATGCCAGCCTTGCGGCCGAGTCCGACATACAACTTGGCGGTCGGTCCTGATCCACGTCCACGAGCCGGTCCACGTTCGAAACGTCCGCCACGGTCGGGGCGCTCATCGCGACCAAAACGACTGCTGCGATCGTTGCTACCGCTGCGATCAAAACGCTCGCGGCTGTCGCCACGACTGTCACCGCGGCTGTCGCCACGACTGTCACTGCGGCGTCCATCACGGCCATCCCGTCCGTCGCGGCGGTCGCCACGATCACGGCGATCACGAGGATCACCGTTTGACAAGTCGGGGATGTCAACTTCATCAAGTGATGACTGTTCGGCATCATGCGTGAGTTTGATTGCCGCAAGTGCAATCTGTTCGATATTGAATTCTTGCAAGAGGTCGGTCAAGACCGATTCAAATCGTTCTTGGGTCTCGCCGGCCAGTGCTTCGCGCAAAGTCTCGGTGGTGAGTTCCATCTGACGAGCACGCAGTGCTTCAACCGAAGGCACTTTTTCAAACGCGATCTTGATCTTGGTGAGGCGCTCAATGTTTTGCAACATGCGCTGTTCACGAGGTTCGGCCAAAGTAATTGCGACACCCTCGCGTCCGGCGCGACCTACTCGACCAATACGGTGCACATACGACTCGGGAGCCGATGGTACGTCGTAGTTGACAACGTGGGTGAGGTGATCAATGTCCAGACCACGAGCAGCGACGTCGGTTGCAATGAGCAACTCGGCAACACCCGAACGGAAACGACCCATAACGCGATCACGTTGTTCTTGATCCATACCACCGTGCAGTGCTTCGGCACGGTAACCACGACCATTCAGCGTTTCGGTGAGTTGATCAACTTCGCCACGAGTACGACAGAAAACAATTGCTGCTTCTGGTGCCTCGATGTCAAGAATGCGTCCGAGAGCCGCAGCCTTGTGGTGACGCGGAATCATGTATGCCGACTGCTTCACCAATGGCGACGTACCAGCTTCAGTTAATGAACGCTGAATCGTGATGCGAATTGGATCGCGCTGATGGCGACGCGCAATGGCATCAATGCGGGGCGGCATTGTTGCCGAGAACAAAACCGTCTGACGTTCTTTCGGCGTTGACTCAAGGATCGCTTCAAGATCTTCGGCGAATCCCATGTCGAGCATTTCGTCGGCCTCGTCAAGAACCACCATTTGAATATTCTCAAGCTTGAGTGTCTTCTTACGAATGTGGTCAAGCGCACGACCTGGTGTTGCCACTACGACGTGTGTGCCACGACTCAAAGCGTCGATCTGACGTCCGATGGGCTGACCACCGTAAATCGGAACGCAACGAGCACGCAGATCGTGTCCGTACTTATAGATGGCCTCAGAAACCTGCATCGCAAGTTCGCGGGTTGGCACGAGAACCAACGCCACTGGCGTTGGTCGATCGTTATTCATGTCGAGTAACTGCAAAATTGGCAACGCGAACGCTGCTGTTTTACCGGTACCGGTTGCGGCTTGACCCAAAAGGTCTTTGCCGTTAATCATGTGGGGAATGGCCTCGCGTTGAATAGGCGTCGGTTCCTCGTAGCCAAGGCCCGCCAGG
>WLMQ01000011.1 GCA_009700145.1 Actinomycetota bacterium | reverse complement strand
TGACACTGTTCTAGCGGGTGTTCGAGTGCGGGCGGAGGGACTTGAACCCACACTCCTTTCGGAACAGGAACCTAAATCCTGCGCGTCTGCCAGTTTCGCCACGCCCGCAAAGTCGTGTTAGCGGTAGAAAGACTACGGGCAACTGGTGGGGAAGTAGTACGGTCACAGTCATGATTCGCGTATCTGTTCTCTACCCATCAGGCGAAGGTTCAACCTTCAATCACGACTATTACCGCACCACCCATGTGCCCTTGGTTGCCAAGGCTTGGAACCCGGTCGGCACCCAAATCGACAAGGTCATCAACGGACCTTATGAAGCTGCTGTGCATATGACCTTTGATTCGCTTGAGGTCTTTCAGAGTGCCATGGGATCACCAATGACCGGTGATGTCATGGCCGATGTGGCGAACTACACCAACATCACGCCA
This sequence comes from Actinomycetota bacterium, assembly GCA_009700145.1. Classification (GTDB taxonomy): domain Bacteria; phylum Actinomycetota; class Acidimicrobiia; order Acidimicrobiales; family Ilumatobacteraceae; genus Casp-actino8. The sequence goes on along the minus strand of WLMQ01000011.1, from coordinate 26,822 downwards.
GTGATGCAGATCTCCGAGATCATCGAGGGCTGATGCGGTAACTGCACCGGCCGTCTCCGGCTGGTGCAAATTGCACGCGTTCAACGGTCGTATCTGGCCCAAGTGCAGTGCGAAAAACCACAAGTTCTGATTCGCATATTCCTGCACATGCCGCCGCGGCTTGGGCGATTGCACAATGATGCTCGGTCAAAAGAAGGCTGCCGTCTGCAGCAACGCTGGCTTCAGCGCGATATCCCTCGGCATCTCGCGCAAGTGCGAGTCGTTTGACGCGCTCGGCAAGTGGCAGGTCTGCCAAAAGTGTTTGATAATGCTTTGCTAAACGCTCACCGCGACGGGCTAAGACTGACTGAATCGCTTCAGGGCCAAAAGATTCGGTCATTCCCAGAAGAAGGTCGACCGCCAGATCGTGGTGACGATCAGGAAACGTCTCGGGGAAGCTCTCAGAGATACTTTGCAACTGTTCGGGGTTCAGCACCCAATGCACCGCTGGGCGCCCTCGGCTTGAGCCGTGGTTGGGTTGGGCATCTCGGCAGACCAGACCTTCAGTTTCTAACTGTTCGAGGTGTTGGCGCATGGCGGCATCGGTGACGTCGCACATCCTGGCCATTTCTGGGGCGGTCGAGGTTTGGGCCACCTGCAAGTGCTCAATAATGCGTTGTTTGGTGTGTCCGGTTGCCACATTGGGCAGGATATCTGAATAACGCAAGTAGTTACTTGGAAAATTGCCCAGATGATGTGTCGACGATCTAGTGGCAAGACCGTGCGAAAGTCAGTTTCTTTGACAAACTGTAAAGGTGACCGCCACCTCCGTGAGTTCTGAGACAATTTCTGCCCTTGAAAACCAATTCGGTCTCGCCGACCGAGTCGTTGATCCCAAGGCCCTCTCGAACAGTGTCGCCCGATTCCGTGAACAAGGCATTGTGCTGCCCACCTTTGCTCAATTGGCGAATCCTGCGTCGGTTGATCCGACCATCGTTGGCGATGCGAATCCACAGGGTCCCGACGCCCGCAACCTTTGGCGCGTGCATTGGTACAACGATCTTGCTGGAAATCGCGTCAACGTTCCCGATCATGTTGTTTTGCCGTCATCGCTTACCGGCGTGCCGAACCCGATCATTGTTGTTTTCGGCGATCGTTTTCCGATGATCACCGCCCACAAAGTGTTGGCCGCCTATTCGTGTCTCGCTCCACGTGTTGTGACGGGTCAATTTGATCCGACGTATCACCGTGCCATTTGGCCGTCAACCGGAAACTACGCGCGTGGCGGTGTGGCGATCAGTCGCATCATGGGTTGTCGAGGCGTGGCGATTTTGCCTGCAGGTATGAGTCAAGAACGTTTTGATTGGCTCGACGAGTGGTGTGCAAACCCGGCCGAGGATGTCATCAAGACTGTCGGAACCGAAAGCAACGTTAAAGAAATTTATGACGCGTGCAACGAACTCGATAAAGATCCAGTGAACTTCATCTTTAATCAGTTCTGCGAATTCTCGAATCACCTCGGTCACTACGAAGTGACGGGCCGTGCATTAGGACATGTGTTTGAAACCGTGCGTGACTCAATGAAGAAGGCTGGCCGCGATATTTCTCTCGCGGCATTCACATCGGCCACAGGTTCAGCCGGAACGATTGCTGCTGGTGATCGTTTGAAAGATGATTACGGCGCAAAGATAGTTTCAGTTGAGGCGCTCGAATGCCCGACGATGTTGGAAAACGGTTTTGGTGAGCACAACATTCAAGGAATTGGCGACAAGCACATACCACTGATCCACAACATCACGAATAGCGATGTCATCTGCGGAATTAGCGACCGTGCAACTGACGAACTTGATGTTCTTTTCAATACGCCTGCCGGTCGCCACTATCTGGCCGAGAAAAAGGGCTTGTCTGCCGAACTCATTGATGCGCTTGCACACTTTGGTTTCTCGTCAATCTGCAACACGCTTGCCGCGATCAAGACATCGAAGTTGCTCAACCTTGGTCCAGATGAAGCAGTGATCACTGTTGCAACTGATGGTGGTGCGTTGTACCCAAGTTCGCGCGTCACCACTCTCTCTGAGCGATTCAATGGCGAAATGACTGCTGTTGACGCAGCTGAAGTATTTGGCCGTCACTTTGGTCATGTGACAACTGAAGACATGATTGAATGCACTGAGCGTGATCGCAACCGCATCTTCAACTTGGGTTACTACACCTGGGTTGAACAGCAGGGCACACCGTTCGAATTGTTCGAAGCGCGTCGCGATCAGTCTTTCTGGAAGGGTCTGCGCCGCTACCTGCCGATCTGGGATGAAATGATCACCGATTTCAATGCCCGCGTCGCTAAAGGCTGAAGTCTCAAATGTCTGGATTCACGTGCGCAACGTGTGCCGAAAAGGTTTCGGTAGACACATTTGCCCCGTGGCGTTGTCCACATGAAAAAGGTGATCGACATCATGTTTTGTTGATTGACGAGAACGATCAACATGTTGTTGAAAGTCACCACAATCCGTTCATTGCTTTTCGTCGCAACATGTTGTGGTGGCGATTCGCCCTTGCTTGTGGCATGAGTGACGAGAGAGCGATTTTGCTCGTACAAAGCATTGATGATGAGATTGCAAAAGTTGGTGGTGTGGGTTTTGCGACAACCCCCATGCTGTATCAACCGGCTTTTAGTGATCACTTGTCATTTGAATCTCCGGGTGGGGTTTGGGTCAAGGACGAAACGCACAATGTTGGTGGTAGTCAGAAGGCTCGACATTTGATGGCGATTCTTTTACACCTCCTTGTTGCTGAAGAATTAGGAATCGCACCGTGGGCGAATTCAACGGAGCGTCCAACTCTTGCAATTTCTTCGTGCGGTAATGCCGCGATTGCTGCGTCTACTTTGGCGGCAGCTGCAAAGTGGCCGATCGATGTTTTCATTCCCGAATGGGCCGGTGGCGTTGTCGTTGAAACGCTCACTGCACTTGGCGCACGTATCAACCGTTGCGCTCGTCAAAGCCAAGACCCTCCTGGCGACCCAACCGTTTTGAGATTCCGCGAGGCAGTCAACCAAGGTTCGATTCCGTTCAGCGTGCAAGGTCCCGAAAACGCGTTATGTCTTGATGGCGGTCGAACCATTGGTTGGGAAATGGCTCAGCAGCTTGCCCAAGAAAATATCGCTGCACTTGATGCTGTCTTTGTGCAAGTTGGTGGTGGTGCATTTGCCGCATCAGTGTCGCGTGGTCTGAGCGAAGGCGGAATTTATGCACCCTTGGTCGCTGTGCAGACCGAAGGCTGTGCTCCGTTATCGCGAGCCTGGGATACAGCACAATCAGATCCGAATCCCGCGCAACATTGGACCAAACACATGTGGGCCTGGGAAAACGAACCGGTTTCTTTGGCTGACGGAATCCTTGATGATGAGACGTATGACTGGGTTGCAGATATTGCGCAGATTCAACGAACGAAAGGCAAAGTTGTTGTGGCTTCGGAAGCACATGTTGTTGAAGCATCGCGCGTCGCTCCACATTTGACATCAATTGATTCAAGCCCAACCGGAACCGCGGGTGTCGCTGGCCTGTTGTCGTTCCGTGCCGAACTCTCAAACACTGCGCGAGTAGCAGTAGTGCTGTCGGGTATTAGGCGCTAGGAGCTTCGTGCAGAAGGCCGTCTTCGACGTCATAAACAAAACCGCGAATATGCATTTTGTGTTTGATGAACGGGCTCATCGCTAGGCGTTTCATATTTTGAGTGACGCTCTTATACGGGTCACGGAATGATTCGAGTGCCCACCAGGGACGGATTCCGCATTCATCTTCGATCTCGTGTTTGAAATGATCCTCGTCAACATTGTGGAGTCCACAGTTGGTGTGATGAATCAAGATTACTTCTTGAGTACCGAGACGACGTTGGGAAAGTACCAGCGACCGAATGACATCGTCAGTGACCACGCCGCCAGCGTTACGAATAATGTGCGCATCACCGTGGGCGAGTCCGAGCATTTGGAAAATGTCCATACGGCTGTCCATGCAAGCCACGATGGCCAAATGGCGTTTTGGGGCGAGAGCGAGTCCATGATCAGGAAAATTTGCAGAAAATCGCTGATTATTTTGGATCAGGTCGTCGGTATTTGGTGTGAATTTTTCAGGTGTCGCCACACCGACATTGTGTCATACCTAGAGGTAGTCTCGTCGTATGACTTTTGATGCAACTGCCCCTATGGGACTTGACGCTGGCGACGGCGCAGGCCGTTCCGATATCTTCACCCGCCTCCTGAAGAACCGCGTCATCATGTTGGGCACCGATGTCAATGACGACATGGCTAACCAGATCTGTGCTCAGTTGCTCTATCTTGAAGGTGAAGATCCAGCGGCCGATATTTGGTTGTACATCAACAGTCCTGGCGGTTCAGTGACCGCCGGTATGGCTATCTACGACACCATGCAATTTGTCAGTTGCGACGTTGCCACGGTGTGCATGGGTCTTGCTGCTTCGATGGGTCAATTCTTGTTGACCGCTGGAGCAACCGGAAAGCGTTACACATTGCCGAACGCGCGCATCATGATGCACCAGCCGCTTGCAGGTTTGCGCGGTCAGGCCACCGACATTTCAATTCAGGTTGAACAACTCGGATACACCAAGCGCCGTATGGCTGAACTCACTGCGTTCCACTCGGGTCAAACCCTCGAGCGCATTCAGGCTGACGCCGAACGCGATCGCTGGTTCACTGCTGAGCAGGGTCAAGAATACGGTTTGGTTGACAAAGTAATTTTGAAGCGCGGCGAAATTCGCTGAGTTAATTGCGCTACGGCGCAACAGTGGCCGCTGGGGCAATACTGCCTTCGAGTCCGATCACGTCAGGCATTGCTAAACCACAGGTTGATTCAACCCACGTTGCAATATTGCGCGCTGGGCGTTCGGCCTGGTACGCCGCGTCAGAAAGTTCTTGACGACTGAGTGGGTCCTCGGGATCTACGTCGGCTGCTTGTTTGATGAGATCGGTGACAGTCTTCCAATCGGCTTCAATGGCGAGTGGTGTGATCTTGGCCAAATTCTGATAGCGACTCAGTAAATCTCCGATGTCAGATGTGGCTGTCAGCGGGCCAGTAAGTCCAGGCAATTGCTTTTCTAATTTGCCGCAAAAGTTGGCACCGTTGTGTTCGGTATCACTGCAAGCAACGCTGAGGGTCATCACGACAAGAGCGCATCCAGAAGATGCAAGAACTTTTCGGAGGCTGCGTGGGAAATTCATGAAGTCTCAGTCTCTCAGAATTCCACCGCAGAGTTATGTCACGGTGCCGTTCACCGTGAAAACGGGGTGATTCCCACACTGTCTCAAGCAGAAATCTCTGCCGTCAATCATTTTGGAGGGAATCATGTTGTCTGCGGTACGTACTGCAAGCGTCGTTGCTGCGACTGGCTGCCAAGTCATCGTCGAAACACATATTGGGCTTGGGTTGCCAGGGTTTACGATTTTGGGGCGTCCCGATGATGTCTGTCGTGAGGCCCGAGATCGGGTGCGGGCGGCCATTGTGACGAGTGGTTTTTATTGGCCGAGTCGTCGGATCACATTAAACCTTGCTCCATCAACTCACAAGAAAGTGGGGAGTGCACTTGATCTTGCGATTGCGATCGCATTACTCATCAGCGATGAACAACTGCCTGCTGAGTGTGCTGAAGGGTTGGCATTTATCGGTGAACTTGGACTTGATGGTCGAGTTCGTGCTGTGAGCGGCGTTGCACCGATGGTGATGGCACTTCGCGACGAGGGTTCGACACTCGAAAATGACGATGACTACTCAATGCCTTCGATCAAGCCATTGAGCGGTGTCGTCGTGCCTGCAGGCAATGTGGCTGAAGCACGAATTGCTCGCCCTCCCTCGGTGCGAGTTGCGCAAACATTGCGCCAAGTTGCCGAATGCCTCGTTGGCAATATGGCGTGGCCCGATATCAGCGATCTCAAAGTAGATGAGAACATAACGGAGAAGACTCCTGATTTATCTGATGTTCGTGGTCAAGCGGCGGCTCGTCTTGGTCTTGAACTATCAGCGAGTGGCGGACATCACCTCTTGCTTGTCGGACCTCCTGGTTCGGGGAAGACGATGTTGGCTCAACGCATGCCCGGAATTTTGCCGCTACTAGATGATCAGACTGCGCTTGAAGCAACGATGATTCGATCCGCAGCTGGTGAACAACTTCCGCTCAACGGTCTTGTCACGCGTCCACCGATTCGCATGCCGCATCATTCGGCAAGCGCAGTATCAATCGTGGGAGGCGGGTCAGCGTCAATGCGCCCAGGCGAAGTGTCATTGGCGCACGGGGGAGTTTTGTTCCTTGACGAATTAGGCGAGTTTGCACCGTCAACACTCGACGGATTGCGTCAGCCGCTCGAGGAAGGGGTCGTGAGAGTGACGCGAGCGAATATGCGGGTGTCATTGCCAGCACGATTTACCTTGATCGGTGCAACCAACCCATGTCCGTGTGGCGGAGGGGCGCCTGGTTCGTGTGAATGTGACGAGGCTGCGCTTGCAAAATACCGGCGACGATTCAACGGTCCATTTCTTGATCGCTTTGACGTGCGCGTTTTGGTGCATCGTCCAGGTGTTGAAGAATTGCTTGGTAGTGAATTGGGCGAGAACACAGAATCTGTTGCCACACGCGTTCTGCGCACGCAGTCAATCGCATTCGAGCGACAGGGGATGTTGAACGCACGGCTTTCAGGTCAATTACTCGAACAATTCGCGCCAGTTTCTGATTCGGGTATGAACCTGTTGCGGTATGAGCTCGAAATTGGACGCCTCACCGGGCGAGGCCTTCATCGAGTGCGGCGAGTCGCCCGAACCTTGGCCGATCGTGAGGTGTACGAAGGTCCGCTTACTGATCGACATATTGCTGCAGCGTTGGCATTGCGCGCACGGATTGCTCCGCGTCGAGGCGATGATTTGCGGCCAGCGATCTAACGATGCCAATTGATTCGCAAAAAGAGATTGCAACTCGACTCGCCCTGTTGCCATGGATGACTCCGAAACGTATTCGAACCTTGTTGTCGCTAGGAGAACCTGGCGCAGTTACTGCGGTATTGCGTGAATGGTCAACTGCTCATCATGCGCCGCTGGTTGATATCCCACCGAATATTCACGCGCTATTGACAACACGTTGTTCAAAGACGGTCGCGCGCTTGCTTGGGGATGTGTGGTGCGAAGCCATCGGTGATTCGAGAGAGCTTGCCGAATCTCTTTCAACCATGGAATTACACATCATCGGACGTGGTGAATATCCGCAGCTATTGAACGATGATCAGAATGCTCCACCGTTGTTGTACTCGCGAGGTGACCTTGATTTGCTGAATCGACGACGAGTCGGAATCGTTGGCACGCGCAATGCAACCGAGCATGGTCGAACTACCGCATACAAGTTCGGCAAAGTGTTATCGCAAAATGGTGTCGCAGTGGTCTCTGGCTTGGCGCGCGGCATTGATGCGGCGGCGCACCGTGGAGCGCTGTCGGCGCATAGTGAATCTTCAATAAATGCTGGGCCAGTTGCAGTGGTCGCCACGGGTCTTGATGTGGTCTATCCACGCGAACACCACGGGTTATGGAAAGAGGTTGGCGAGCAAGGGTTGCTGTTATCTGAAAATCCTCCTGGTACCGGACCATTGCCGTATCGATTTCCATTACGCAATCGAATCATCGCCGCGTTGAGTGAGGTGCTACTGGTTGTTGAATCTCGTCTTGATGGAGGCTCGTTAATTACAGTCCGCGAAGCACTCGATCGAGGCGTCACTGTGATGGCGGTGCCTGGTGCAACTTCAACAAAAGCTGCGCAAGGAACGAACATGCTCATACGCGATGGAGCATTGGTCGCGATCGAACCTGACGATGTGTTGATGGCTCTTGGTCTTGACACTCGTCGACAAGTGCCAAGTTTCGATTCTCGGCAACCACCACCGTGGCCCGACTCTGAAGTTCTTGATCTCATCACAAGTGATCCGCTGACACTGAATGATGTCGCTCGGTTGGCAGACGAGAAGTTAGCGATGTCCTTTGGTGACGTTGCGGTGAGTCTTGGTCGGCTTGAAGCGCATGGCTGGTTAATGTGCACGGCTGGCTGGTTTGAGCGAATTGGTGCCCGATAAGAGTCTCATCGACTCAGTACTCTGATGATGTGAAACAGCCGCTCAGCACGCCTTGGGGAGTCGATGACTTCATTGGTTCGTTGACGTCGGTTTCCGAAAACACACTGGCGGCATATCGCAGCGACCTTGTTGATTTTGTTGAATGGGCTGAACGAGGTTTGGCCGATGCACCAGCCCAAGTCGATCGTTTGATCTTGCGCCGTTACTTGGCATATCTTGGAACTCGTTCATATGCCAAGCGCAGCATTGCGCGGAAGGCTTCTGCATTGCGCCGCTATTTTTCATGGGCTCGCCGCACTGGTTTAGTTGAGATTGATCCGGCAGTCGCGTTGCGCGCGCCATCAGGAGAAGGTCGATTACCTCGAGTTCTTGACGGACCAGAACTGCAGACTTTGTTAGAACCAATTGAGGTTGACGAGAGCGAACCCTTGTGGCGACGTCGACGTAATGATGCTTTGCTTGAAGTGCTGTACGGAAGCGGCCTGCGCGTGAGCGAACTCTGCAACCTTGATATTGACAGCGTCAACCTCAAAAGAAGCGTGGTCACGGTATGGGGTAAGGGTGGCAAAGAGCGGCGAGTTCCGATGTCGCTCGCCGCGATCGAAACCGTACGCGATTGGTTGAAGTCGCGATCTGAGGTAGTGGGGGAAGCCTCAGGGGTCGCACTGTTCTTGAATGCCCATGGCAAGCGACTCGGCACCCGTGACGTCAGAAGGGTTCTCGACGAGCGTTCGGTCAATCCCACTCACCCTCACGCATTGCGCCATACCTACGCCACCCATTTGCTTGATGGAGGGGCCGATTTGCGGTCGGTTCAAGAACTTTTGGGTCATAGCGATGTAGCCACGACCCAGCGATACACGCACGTCAGTAAAGAGCGTCTACGGTCGGTGTATACAAGTACTCATCCTCGGGCCTAATGGTCCGAACTTGTAGCCACTTGTAACCGACTTGACAGCGTTTCGACAACATGACCGAGCCCGACATTAAATCCGACAACCTGGATGCGCCAGAAGAGAAACCGTCGCGTACGACGCCGGCCATTGAACGCGCGTGGACACGTTGGGTTGAAGATCGTGACGAAGCCGCACGTGATCAATTGATCGTGCATTATTCACCTCTCGTCAAATTCGTCGCTGGTCGTGTTGCTGCTGGTTTACCCGCAGGTATTGACACTGGTGAACTCAATGGCACGGGTGTCTTTGGTTTGATGGATGCCGTTGATCGATTTGATCCGAGTCGCGGTTTCAAATTTGAAACTTTTGCGGTGCCGCGTATTAAAGGCGCCATCCTCGATGGATTGCGCGCACTTGATTGGGTGCCGCGTTCAGTGCGTTCACGTTCTCGTCAAATCGAAACAGCGGTCGCGAAGTTAGGTAATCAATTCAAACGAGCGCCAACTGACGAAGAAATTTGCGCCGAACTTGGCATTGACAACGATGAGTTGCACAAGTGGTTATCGACAATTTCGGTAGCAAACGTTGGTCCACTTGATCATGTGGTGGGTGGTGGCTTAGATGGTGAGCAACGGCAGTTGCCAGCGTCACCCGATCAGGGCCCAGATGCAATTGTTGAAGATCAAGAATTGCGGCAAACAATGCGTTCGGAAATTCGTAGCTTGCCCGAGCGTGAACGCACGGTAGTTGCGCTGTATTACGACGAAGGCATGACCTTGGCCGAAATTGGTTCGGTGCTCGGGGTGACCGAAAGCCGAGTGTCACAGATTCACTCGAAGGCGATCATCATGTTGCGTGCTCGCATGTCAGCCGCTGGCGTTTGATCTCGCTGATCTGCTCATCTGTTCGTCATGTCTGCTCACCGCAATGCAATCGCGATGGCGCACAGTGATTGGTGATTCTTTTTGCCTTTCTGGTTGCTGCCAATTGTTTGATTCCTCCCGTTCACGGGGCTGTGGCATATCCGTACGTCGAACCTTCGTGCGAATTTTGCGCTGGGCACCGAACGATTGACTTTGAACAGACAGTGGGCCGCGAGGTCATCGCGCCAGTGGCAGGACACATCACGTTCGCTGGGATGGTGGTTGGCCAACAGTTCGTGACGATCGACCCGGACCCGAAATCTGGTTTCAGCCCCGAGGTCTTGGTAACGATCGGTGGTCTCATTCGAGATCCACAGGTGATGTCGGGACAGGTTGTGCAGGCCGGTCAGCGTCTCGGGACGTCGGACGGTCTTATTCATCTCAGTATGCGATACATCATTGAAGGAAAGCCCGCCCGCTATGTCGATCCCACATCATTTTTGGCGCGCCGCCGTTCGCGGGTCCGCCTCATTCCAAACTCCCAAACCGGTGGTCGCCCCACCCAAAGTCGGTTGAGTTGTGCTGCCTCTTTTGGCAGGTGAGATGGCAGATTTGGGCAAAGTCCCGCTAGCGTGTGCCCAGCAAGAAACAAGTTCTTGCACAACATCAAAATGCATGGTCCTCATCCTGCAGTCGTCACTTTGTGATGCGAGGTCCCGTGCCCCTAACTGCAGAATCAGGAGGACAGTGCTATGGCCATCGTCACGATGCGTCAACTTTTGGAAGCCCGAGTTCATTTCGGCCACCAAACCCGTCGTTGGAACCCCAAGATGCGTCGCTTCATCTTTGGTGAGCGAAACGACATTTACATCATCGACTTGCAGCAGACCCTTGAGCGCATCGAGACCGCGTACGCATTCGTGCGTGACTTGGTCGCCGGTGGCGGTTCGGTTCTGTTCATCGGTACGAAGCAGCAGGCACAAGATCCGATTGCTGGCTTTGCCGAGAAGTGCGGCATGCCGTACATCAACGAACGTTGGTTGGGCGGAATGCTCACTAACTTTGAAACGATTCACAAGCGCGTGCAGAAAATGCTCGAACTTGAGCGTCTCTTAGAGGCTGGCGATTTCGCTTTGATGCCGAAGAAAGAGGCTCTTTTGAAGAGTCGCGAATTGGCCAAGTTGCAGAAGAACCTCAACGGTATTCGCCACATGACCAAGCGCCCGCAGTGTGTGTTCATCATCGACACCAAGAAAGAACACATCGGCGTGACTGAAGCGAACAAGCTCGGTATTCCGATCGTCGGTATCGTCGACACCAACGTCGATCCCGATCTCATCACGTTCCCGATTCCAGGTAACGACGACGCAATTCGTGCCAACGAATTGATGTCAAAGATGATCGCTGAAGCAGTGATCGAAGGTCGTTATATCGCATCGAAGCGCAACCCTGGTTTGGTTGCCCCCGAAAAGAGCGACGCCGAAAAGGCCGAGTTCGCGGCGAACCAAGCAACTGCCCGTACGCAGGCCGTTGCTGCACAAGCCGAGCGTGAAGCTCGTCTTGCTGCGACAAAAGCACCTGCTGCTGATGCATCAGTTGAGACTCCTGCTGAATCTTCCCCGGAGGCTTAAGAAATGTCGTTTACAGCCAAAGATGTTCAGAGTCTGCGCCAGTCCACTGGCGCCGGCATGATGGATTGCAAGAAGGCCCTTGAAAATAACAATGGTGACATTGAAGAGGCCAAGCAGTGGTTGCGTGAAAAAGGTTTGGCTGCATCAGCTAAGCGCGATGACCGCGACAACAATCAAGGCGTTGTTGCTCTTGTCGTGACAAACAACGTTGGCGCCATTGTCAAGCTCAAATCAGAAACCGACTTTGTGGCTGGTAGCGATCAGTTCAAGGGCGAAGCCCAAGCTTTGGCCGAACTTGTTGCTGCTAAAGGTGAAGCAGCAGTTGCTGAGCGCTCCGCAATTCTTGACGACCTCAAGATCGTTCTCAAAGAAAAGATCGAACTTGGCGAAGTCGTGCGCATTGAAGCGGCAGCTGGAAACATCGTTGACAGCTATCAGCACATCCAAGGTGGACGTGGAGTGAATGCCGTACTCGTCGAGATTGAAGGCGGCTCAGTTGAACTTGCTCACGACATTGCTGTGCACATTGCGTTTGCTCGCCCCAAGTACTTGAATCGTGAAGAAATTCCGGCTGATGTTCTTGAAAAAGAGAAGGCCACCCTTGAAGCGATTAGTCGCAACGAAGGTAAGCCCGAAGCTGCATTGGCCAAGATCGTTGAAGGCCGAATCAGTGGTTTCTTTAAAGACGTGTGCTTGATCGAACAGCCATACGCTAAAGATGACAAGCAGTCGGTGACCCAAATTTTAGGTGGCGCGAAGATTATTCGTTTCGCTCAAGTTGAGATTGGCTGATTGATCATGGCCGGAACTGACGCTGGTTCGTCCCGTCAGGCCGACCGTCCTGCATGGAAGCGGGTCGTGCTGAAACTGTCGGGTGAGGCCTTGGCTGAACCGACCGGTTTCGGACTCGACAGTGGCGTGTTGCATCAAGTCGCAACCGAAATCAAAGATGTCCGCGAGAATCTCAAGATTGATATCGCGGTTGTCGTTGGTGGCGGCAACTTCTGGCGGGGTATGAAAGGCGCTGGTCAGGGAATGGATCAGGCTCAGGCCGACTTCATGGGCATGATCGCGACCGTGATGAATGGCTTGGCGCTGCAAGACGCACTTGAACGAGTGGGTCAGCACAGTCGAGTCATGACGGCAATTGAAATGCCCAAAGTGGCCGAACCGTATATTCGTCGTCGCGCTGAACGTCATATGGAAAAGGGTCGCGTCGTGATTTTCGCTGGCGGAACGGGCAACCCGTTCTTCACGACCGACACCGCAGCCGCTTTGCGAGCCGCCGAAATTGATGCTCAGGCCATCTTGAAGGGAACTCACTCTGGTGTTGATGGCGTGTACACCGCCGACCCCAAACTTGATCCCACGGCCACCCGTTATGACCGCATCTCTCACAAAGACGTGATCGAAAAAGAACTTCGGGTCATGGACGCCACGGCGATCGCCTTTTGTCGGGACAACAAGATCCCGATTGTGGTCTTTGATGTGAGCACCCCCGGAAACATCAGATCCGTTCTTGAGGGTCAAGCCATAGGTACGCTGGTCGGGTGACTGACGACATTTTGCTCGAAGCCATCGACAAGATGGATAAAGCCGTTGAGCACGCCCAAGTTCAATTCACGACGATCCGCACTGGTCGGGCCACCCCCGCGCTCGTTGAGAAGCTCTTGGTGAACTATTACGGAGCCGATGTCCCGTTGCAGCAACTGGCTGGTTTTCAGGTCCCCGAGGCCCGCACGCTGGTCATTAAGCCTCACGATCGCGGATCTTTGAACGCCATCGAAAAAGCCATTCGCGATAGCGATCTGGGAATGTCTCCGTCAAACGATGGCGTCATCATTCGTCTCAATTTCCCGATGTTGACCGAACAACGTCGCAAGGACTACGTGAAATTGGTGAAGAATATGGCTGAGGATGGGCGAGTCGCCATACGAAATGTGCGCCGAGATGCCCGTAAACAGTTAGAAACAGCAGAAAAAGACGGCGAAGTCTCAACAGATGAACTAGATCGTGCCGAAAAAGAACTAGACAAGATCACACACGACCATGTTGAACACATCGACAAGGCCGTGCAACGTAAAGAACAAGAACTTCTGGAAGTCTGAAAGGATGAGACCATGAGCGATGACATGTGGCGCAAAGGTTCTGGCTCTGGCCAGGACGATGAATTCGAAGACTTCGGTGAACTCCGATTCTCCGACGACGAAGGTGACGACGAGCCAGCTCCATTGAGTTTTGGCGATAACGACACTGGATCACTTCCGCATTGGACGGAAAAGCCGACCGGTGAACTGCCGCGGCTATTCGGCGACGATCCATCTGGTTCGGTGTCACGTCCGATTCCGCGCGATTCGTCGCGTGATGTTTCGCGTGACGTGTCTCGTGAAGCTGCATCAGTTGATGAAACTGGTGAAGTTGATGTGTGGGGTTCCTACTCGGGTACCGCCCCGCGTCCGATTCCTGATCGTCCGTCTGGCGCAACAGTTCGACCAGATGACTCAAGTAGTGGTGGTCGCCCACGTGTTCGACTTGGCGAATCTACGGGTGGAACACGCCGTGACGATACGACTGGCACATCAACTCGACCGATCCCGAATGTTCGTCGTGATGAAACCTCGGGTACAAGCGGAACCAGTCGCACCGGTCGAATTTCGATTAGTACTGACGATACGCAAGGTCGCCCGGTCACAGGAAGCCGTCCGCGTCCAGCAACTGAACGGGGTCCGCGACCGCGTCCCGATGCCCGCCCAAGTGATCGTGGTCAACGGAGCGTTCCGGCGCGTCCTGGTGTTGCTGGTCGCGATATGCCAACGGCAATCGCAGTTGGCTTGTTAATGCTCGCAGCGTTTATTGCTGCGCTGCTATGGAAGCCTGTCGCGGTGTTGGCCATTGTTGTTTTGGTCTGTGGTCTTGCCGCTGTTGAATTCTTTGAAAAGGTTTCTGACAAGGGGTATCGACCCGCATCAATCGTTGGAATCACGGCGTCAATTTGTGCTCCACTTGCTGCCTATTGGGTCGGCGACGGAGCCTTGCCATTGGTATTCACGTTGGCGTTAATGGCGGCAGCGGTCACGTTCGTTGGTGCAACAAACATCCAGGCGAGCCCGATGCCCAACATGGCCATCACCTCACTTGGCATGTTGTGGATCGGCATGATGGGTTCATTCGCGGCGCTTCTGGCCGGAGTTTCAAACGTACCTGGTCTGGCAAACGTCGGTACCGACACCTTGTTCATGGTTGCAGTTGGTGTGATTGCCAACGACGTCGGTGCATTATTCGTCGGTTCGGCCGCCGGAAAGAATCCATTGCGAGCATGGATCAGCCCCAACAAGACGGTCGAAGGATTGATGGGTGGAACACTCGCAACCTTGATCGCAATGTGGGTCGTCAGTTTGCAAAGCGATACTTGGAACAACGTCGGTGAAGTATTGATGTTGGCCATTTTGGTTGCAGTTCTTGCACCTCTCGGCGATCTGGTCGAGAGCATGTTCAAGCGCAACCTAGACATCAAAGACTTCGGCACAGTGATTCGTGGTCATGGCGGAGTCCTCGATCGTTTTGATGGATTCTTGTTCGTCTTGCCGGCTGCCTACTACTTGTTGATGGTGCTTCAGCCCTACGCGTCGTGATGTGAACGGTGAGTACCGTCCGTGTTTCTATAGCTGGTAGTTCGGGGTCGATAGGTACTCAAACTCTTGACGTTGTTCGTGATGAGAACGCACGTTGTGCTCAAGGGCTATCTGATATTGAGTATGTGGTCACCGGAATTGGACTTGGTTCAAACATTGATGTGCTCATTGCTCAGGCACGCGAATTCAAACCTGCTGTCGTTGCGGTGGCCGATGTGTCGCGCCATCAAGAAGTACGCGATGCTCTTCCTGGCGTCACAGTCGTGCGTGATATGGCCGAACTTGTCAGTGGTGCCGATGTCGTCATTAACGGAGTCGTGGGATTCGCAGGGTTGCCAGTCACTCTTGAGACCTTGCGTCAAGGTAAACGTTTAGGGCTTGCAAATAAAGAATCTCTGATTGCTGCTGGTCCGGTTGTTCAGCCATTGCGTTCAGTACCAGGCGCCGAAATAGTTCCAGTTGATAGTGAGCATTGTGCGATACATCAATGTTTGCGTTCAACAGTTCGGCCCGGTGTCGAAGTGTCGCGCATTGTGTTGACCGCAAGTGGTGGCCCATTTCGGGGTCGCACACTGAGCGATCTTGCAGAAGTCACTGTTGAGCAGGCGTTAGCCCACCCCACGTGGAGCATGGGTCCAAAGATCACGATTGATTCGTCGACGTTGATGAACAAAGGACTCGAAGTCATTGAAGCTCACGAACTTTTTGGAGTGAGTTACGACCAGATTGAGGTAGTCGTTCACCCGCAATCGGTGATTCATTCAATGGTCGAGTTCACTGACGGTTGCACCATGGCGCAATTGAGTATGCCCGATATGCGATTGCCCATCGGTTACGCACTTGCGCACCCCAATCGCATCGGCACACCATTCGGTCGCATCGATTGGTCAACTCTGACGCATCTTGATTTCAGTGCACCAGATATTGCAACGTTCCGTTGTTTATCGTTGGCGTATCAAGCCGGACGCACCGGTGGCACTGCGCCGGCATTTTTGTCAGCGGCGAATGAAATCGCCGTTGAGGCATTCTTGGCTGGATCTTTGAAGTGGCCCGACATCGCTGCTGTGGTCGAAGCCTCGTTGCAAAAATATGTTGCGACGAATGGCACGCTGTCGAGCGATGACATCATTGAGGCCGACCGCACAGGACGCGCAGAAGCGCATAGGGTGCTATCTCAATGACGTTGTATCGAGCTTTCCGCGACGAGATGATGGCCGGTGGGGCCGTTGATGAGCCGGGGGCAAACCCCAAGTCGCCGCGTCAATCAGTGGCCGTCTTGTCGGGTATTGCGGTCGTTGCATTATTGATTTGGTTGGGCATGAGCAACAAGTGGAGCTTGGTGCTTGTTGCTGGGCTTTTGATTTCGGTTTTCTTGCACGAACTTGGTCACTTTGCCACTGCTGGTTGGGCGGGTATGAAACGCACCCAGTTCTTTATGGGCTTTGGACCCAAACTGTGGAGTACTCATCGCAATGGTGTTGAGTACGGAGTGCGGGCTTTACCTCTTGGTGCATTCGTGCGCATTGTTGGGATGAACAATCTCGACCCAGTCGAGGCCGGCGACGAAGAAGTTTCGTATTCGTCTAAGCCGTATCGTTGGCGTTTGTTGGTGATCACGGCTGGTTCGATCATGCACATCATCATCGCGATTCTGATCATGATGTTCGTCTACACAGTCGGTGGTCGTTACCAAGACACCGGAGTCGTCAAGGTGTTCGCGGTGACTGAAGGTTCCCCGGCAGCATCTGCCGGAATCGGACTTGGCGATGAAATCTTGTCAGTGAATGGCACCAAGTTGAGTTCAGCTGATGACTTACGAACCACAATTCGCTCGGCGCAAGCTGGCGATGCGATGACGGTCGTCTTTAAAGAGAATGGTCCAGGAGATGATGGTTCGGATAAAACCGTCAATGTCGTGTTGGCACCTCACCCAACTGACACAACTGCTGGCATTGGCTACCTGGGTGTCGGTACCGATAATTTTGGTCGCGACAAATTGGGTCTCATCTCGGCGTCGGGTCATGTGGCAAGCGACTTGTGGCATGGCATGGGCCGCACAATTTCCGGAATCGGAACCGTCATTAACCCAACGAATCAATGGACGCAACTCACCGACAAGAATGCCGACCCCATGAAGCGCCCAACCACTGTGGTGGGCATCACTCAGGTCGCCGGCGATATTGGCGATCGTGACGGACTGTTTGGAGTCCTTGAAGTCTTGGCTTCAATCAATGTTTTTGTCGGTCTCTTCAACTTGTTGCCATTGTTGCCCTTTGACGGCGGACACGCCGCAATTGCCACCTATGAACGAATTCGCAGTCGAAAGAATCGCGTGTATCGCGCCAACGTGGAAAAGATGTGGCCAGTGACTGTCGTTGTTTTGACACTTTTGTTGTTTTTAACTTTCACAGGTTTGTATCTCGATATCACGCGACCGTTCTAAACACTGACAGAATGTAACTAATGTCAACCTCCGCTGGTTCGCTCACTAATCGCCGCCCCACCCGTCAAATTATGGTGGGTAAAGTTCCCGTTGGTGGGGGAGCGCCGATCACGGTGCAGTCAATGACAATCACCAAGACCGCCGATGTCGAAGGCACGTTGCAACAGATTTACGCCTTGGCAGGTGCTGGTTGCGACATTGTGCGCTGTACGTGCAACGAAATTGAAGCGGCCGAGGGTCTTGCGCAAATTGTGCCGCGCTCACCAGTGCCGATCATCGCTGATATCCATCACCAGTACAAGATGGCTCTCGCCGCGATGGAAGCCGGAGTGCACGGTCTGCGCTTGAATCCCGGAAACATTCGCCGACCCGAACACATCAAAGCGGTTGCATCAGAAGCCAAAGATCGCGGTATTCCTATTCGTATTGGTGTCAACGGTGGCTCTCTCGATCCCGAGTTGTACGACAAGTACGGCGGCAAGGTCACCCCCGAAGCGATGGTCGAATCGGCTTTGCGTGAGATTGCTTACTTTGATGAAGTTGGTTTTGATCAGATCAAAATCAGCGTCAAGGCATCAAATGTTCCGCTCATGGTTGAGGCATATCGCCAACTGAGCGAAGTCACCGATTATCCGCTTCACCTCGGTGTCACCGAAGCTGGCCCGTTGCCGAACGGTTTATTGAAAGCCACCGCTGGAATTGCTGCTCTCTTGCTTGAAGGTATCGGTGACACGATTCGTTACAGCCTCACGGCTGATCCTGTTGAAGAAGCTCGTGCCGGACGTCAATTACTCGAAGCTCTTGGTCTGCGCGAACGAAAGAACGTCGATCTCATCGCGTGCCCAAGTTGTGGTCGTGCCGAAATTGATGTCATTGACGTCGCGAATCGGGCAATGAAAGCATTTGGCGAGCGCAAAATTCCGTTGCAAGTAGCCGTCATGGGTTGCGTAGTAAACGGACCCGGTGAAGCGCGCGAAGCCGACCTCGGTATCGCTGCCGGAAATAAGCGTGGTCACTTGTTTGTGAAGGGCCGCAACGTGGCAGTTGTACCCGAAAGTGAAATGGTTGAGGCATTAGTTGAATGGGCAGAGTTCATTCACGAGCATGGGGCAGAAGCAGCTATCGCTCGAGTCGACACGAAAATAGCCGAGCGCGAAGCGGCAAAAGATCGTTCAATGTTGCTTGATGCGCAAGGCGATGATGTCAATCATTCGCATGATCGCGTTGTTGAGATACGCAAAAGGAGCTAGTCGTTAACAGAGCTAGTCGTTTTCGGTAACCCTGAAGAGTGTCGCCTTGCCGCTTAAAGTTATTTCTTCGCCAGGGGCCAAGTAGCACGCTTCACCACGTTGCAACAGATTGGTTGCCCCGACTCCGCACAACGTGAGTTCACGGGTGCGGGCCCGCAAAGTTTCGGTGCCGTCAATTTGATGTACCCATAACGTGAACGGCGCATCTGGAGTGATGTATTTCCACAACCGACCCGCTTCAGTTTTTGCGACCGGTGTTGCGTGAACGATGGGGTCGGGAAGCGGTTGAGCAACCACAGTTGCAAGTAGTTCGTTGACATCAACGTGTTTGTTAGTCAAGCCACAACGCACGACGTTGTCGCTTGATCCCATGACTTCAATTCCTGTACCGCTGAGATACGCATGCAAATTACCTGGGTCAAGATACAACGCTTCGCCAGCTTGCAAAGTGACATAGTTCAAAAGCAATGATGCAACAACCGCAGGATCATCAGGATATGAAAACGCTAGACGAGTGACCCATTGTGCACTAGGTGACTCGTGATTTTGACAGGCTTCGATGACGTCTTTGGTGAGCACTTGTATTTCTTCGCCACCTCCGAACAAGTAGCGCATGGTGTGATCGAGATCGTGGTCGGCCAATAGGCGAGCAATGATTGATGCACCACCACCTATTGAGTGCAAGAGTTCAACTGTTGCCACTGGTTCGCGGAATCCGCATAGTGCTTCAAAGGGTCCGAGTGCACAAATGAGTTCGGGCTTGGCAAATGGATCGCGATAAATGCGACGCGAGTTTCCGACTGGAATGTTCAGGCGGTTTTCTCGGGCGTATCCGGCTTTTGCTTGTTCGGTTGATGGGTGACTCTGTAACGACAATGGTTCGGCGGCGGCAAGTACCTTTACCAAGAACGGCAATTCACCAGCAACTAAAAGTAACGGGATTGATTGTTCGCCGGTGTCATCGGATGCACTGCGACGCAATGCTGCTGCAGTGACATCATCAACATTGAGTACTTTTGACGCACCGCCTAAGTGGGTACCAAACCACAGTTCGGCCCAAGGCCGACCATCGGGTTCAATATCAAGCAAGCGTGGAATCGACGTGGGATGACCCCATGAATAATGTTGTACGACACCTCGCACCAACTTCATGATCAGTTCCCTGACCGCCCACAAATTGTGCGCAAAGTTGCAACTACTTCACCAATTGCGACATCGCTGCGCTCACCACTGGCGCGATCACGGACTTCGATCACACCGTCGGCAAGACCTTTGCCCACCACCACGATGGTCGGTACTCCGATAAGTTCGGCGTCTTTGAACTTGACTCCAGGTGACACTGATGTGCGGTCATCAAGTAAAACTCGGATCCCTACAGTTTCAAGTTCAGCAGCAAGTCGCTCGGCTTCTTCGGCAATCGCATCGGCACCTTTGCTCGCAACGACGATATGCACGTCGGCGGGTGCGACTTCGCGCGGCCAGCACAATCCCATGTCATCGAGCGTTGCTTCGGCGATTGCTGCAACAGCACGTGAAACACCAATGCCGTAGCTACCCATGGTGACAACTACTTGCTTGCCGTTTTGGTCGAGCACGGTGAGGTTGAGGGCTTCGGCGTACTTGCGACCCAATTGGAAAATATGACCAATCTCAATTCCTCGTGCCATTTCAAGAACGCCAGTTGCATTTTTGGCAGCACAGGTTGGGCAGGCATCGCCGGGTAGTACTTCGGCGGCTTCAATTGTTCCATCTGGTGTGAAATCGCGGCCACATACCAAACCAACCACATGATTGCCGGCCTTGTTTGCGCCAGTCACCCAACTGGTTCCTGTTGAAACACGAGGATCAACGAGATAACGAATCTGTGATGCCGATTTTGATCCGAGCACGTCAGGTCCGATGTAACCCTTCACAAGTGCGGGATAGTTGGCGAAGTCTGCTTCGGTGAATGCGTCAGGCTCGGCGGGACCGACTTGTGCTTCGACGCGCTTCATATCCACTTCGCGATCGCCTGGTAAACCAATTGCTAGAGGTTCACGTCGACCATCGGGATGGCGCAGCATGATGATGACGTTCTTGAGAGTGTCGCTTGCAACCCACGGTGTTGTTTTGCCAATTGCATCGTTGATATCGGTTCGTGCATTTAACAAATCAACAAGTGTGGCAATGGTTGGTGTGTCAGGTGTGTCAACAACTTGCGAAGGTGCAGCACTTGAAAAATCAATTGCTGCTGGAGTCGGCACGGCGACAGCTTCGGTGTTGGCCGCGTAACCACATGTTGTGCAGCGCACGAATGTGTCTTCGCCAACTTCGAGGGGAGCCAAGAATTCTTCGCTCTTAGATCCACCCATGGCCCCAGACATCGCCGAGACAATGACAAAGGGAAGGTGTAGACGCTCAAAGGTTTTGATGTACGCCGCGCGGTGGGCTTCGTAGCTCGCCGCTAAGCCGGCGTCGTCAATGTCGAAACTGTACGAGTCCTTCATCACGAATTCGCGGCCACGCAACAGGCCCGCGCGGGGGCGAGCCTCGTCACGGAACTTTGTCTGAATTTGGTAGATGCTGAGCGGCAGGTCTTTGTAACTGCTGTAGAGATCTTTGACGAGCAGTGTGAACATCTCTTCGTGGGTCGGGCCAAGTAAGTAGTCGACACCTCGACGGTCTTGGAGGCGGAACAAGTTGGGGCCGTACTCGGTCCAGCGATTGGTGGCCTCGTATGGCTCGCGGGGAAGCAGGGCCGGAAAGTGCACTTCTTGGAAGCCGGCGGCATCCATTTCTTCACGCACGATTCGTTCAACATTGCGATAGACGTTCCAGCCGAGGGGGAGCCAGGTGTAGCCACCAGGAGCTGCTCGACGGATATATCCAGCCCGAACCATCAATTGGTGGCTCGGAACCTCGGCATCGGAGGGGTTTTCGCGCAGAGTGCGGACGAACAGGCTGGATAAACGCAACATTCCGTCAGGCTACTTGTCATGAACCGTCAACTGAGGGAGATCACTCGTGTCAGATAGCGCTCGCATTCTTGTATGATTGAACGGTCTGAAGAGAATTTCCATTCCGGTGGGTCTGAAAGGCGAGGGCTTCAGCCCTCGTCTTTTTTAGTCACTGGGGTCATATTCGATGCAGATTCAGTACAAATCTAGGAAATATTGAGTGCAGTACATAGAAATTTTGACAAAACGGAGGTGAATTGATGTCTGAAAACCAAGTCTCACGACGCATTGAAGCATTGATCACCCCAGTCTTGGCCGACCTCGGTCTCGAAATGTACGACCTTGAGTACAACGGCGGAATCGTGAAGATCACTGTCGATACGCCCCCAGGTTCGCCGGGCGGCATTGATGTTGACCAGCTGTCACAGTGCACGCGCCTCATTTCGCGCGAACTCGACCACGACGACCCCGTACCTGGCCACTACACCCTTGAAGTCTCGAGCCCTGGTCTTGAGCGAAATCTGCGTCTACCTCGGCATTTTCATCGCGAAACCGGCAAAACAGCGGCGATTCGTCTGCAAAACGTCATCAACGGCGAACGTCGCTTGAGCGGCGTCATCGAATCGGCGGGCCCCGACACCTTCCTCTTGCGTTTGGCCAATGGCGAAGAACGCATTATTCCCTACGACCAAATCGATCGTGCCAAGACGATCTTTGTTTGGGAAGTCCAACCTAAGCCCAGTAATAAGAATGGCAAAGGTACGAAAGCCGACGGCGCCAGAAATAAGAAATCGGCGTCTACGGGTACATCAAAGTCCAGTGGCACGAGCAGTTCGGCCGCTTCCACGGCAGACTCAGAGCAAGAAATCGATGATTTTCTTGATCGTAACGACGATCTCGAGGATCTTGATACAGAACTAGATCCAGAAACCGACAACTACATCCACAACGACGACCAGGAGTCATCCCAGTCATGAGCAATCTCGACATGAAAGAAGCCATCAAAATGTTGGCGGCCGAAAAGAACATTTCAGAAGAGACCCTTCTGCAAGTTCTCGTAGAAGCCTTGGCAACCGCGTACAAGCGTCGCCCAGGTTCGGCTGAAGAAGTTGAGGTCGGTCTCAACACCGACACTCTCGAAATTACCTTCACCGCATTCGACATTGACGAAGACGGCAACTGGGTCAACCAGCGCGACGACACACCCGAAAAGAACGAACTTGGTCGCATTGCAGCCCAGACATTCCGTCAGGTGATGGGTCAGCGCATCCGCGAAGCCGAGCGTGACAAGAAGTTCGAAGAATATGCGAACCGCGAAGGCGACATTGTCACGGGCATTATTCAGCAAAACGATCACCGCTATGCCTTGCTCGATCTTGGCAAAGTCGAAGCACTCATGCCACAAAGTGAGCAAGTTCCTTTCGAGCGTGCCACGCCAGGTACTCGCCTCAAGGCCTACATCGTTGAAGTGCGTCGCAGCGACAAGGGTCCTCAGATTGTTGTGAGCCGTACGCACCCCGGTCTTGTCAAGCGCCTCTTCGAACTTGAAGTCCCCGAAATCGCCGATGGTGTTGTCGAAATTAAGGCATGTGCTCGCGAACCAGGTCACCGCACCAAGATCGCTGTTTTCTCGAACGACAGCAATGTCGATCCCGTCGGCGCATGTGTTGGTGCTCGTGGTGGACGCGTGCGCATGGTTGTGAACGAACTCAATCAAGAGAAGATTGACATCATTCCTTTCAGTGACGATTTGGCTGATTTCATTGCCAAAGCGTTGTCACCAGCCAAAGTCACCGAAGTTCGTCTGAGCGAAGACCGCAGTCAGGCCGATGTCATCGTTCCCGATTTCCAACTCAGCTTGGCTATCGGTAAAGAAGGACAGAATGCACGTCTTGCTGCTCGTCTCGCTGGTGTTCGCATCGACATCAAGAGCGAAACCCAGCACAACAACGAGCTCAACGGAATTTTCGAAGACGCTGAATACGCCGATGGCGAATGGATCTTGAACGCCGAAACTGGTGCGCAAGAATTCCACGCTGCTGACGGTTCAGTGATGAGTGTTGAAGAGTGGGAAAAGGTCACCGGAATTACTGCTGCGGCAGTCGAGGACGAGGCATAAATCTCACATGACAACGTTGACTCATCCGGTGCGCACCTGCGTGGGATGCCGTTCTCGCAAGGAACAGCAGTTACTCACTCGCTTTGTGCCCAACGAAATGGGTCAACCTGTCATGTCTCGCACAGCAAGTGGACGCGGCGCATGGATGTGCGCCGAGTCAACAAGTTGTTACGAGGCGGCAATGAAAATACGTGCATTCGATCGAGCCTGGAAAACTCAATCGGGTCATAAGAAAATAATTAATGGTCGTCACCTCACACGAGTCGCACAACCATGACAATCTAAAATGTCGCCGGAAACACCGGCGAAAAAGCATCAAAGGACTGAACGCCGCGTGGCAACAGCAAAGATCAAAGTCAGTGAATTAGCGAAGTCCCTCGGCATGAGTAATGCCGAGATGCTTGAACTTTGTAAGGCCAACAATGTGGCCGCAAAGACTCCTCAGTCAACTTTGGTTGAAGCATTCGTACCGATGCTCAAGCGCAAAGCCGAAGCAGCTGGTCTCGTCCGTGAGGTCGCTCCGGTCGAAGAAGAAAAGCCCGCCAAGAAGGCGCCGGCAAAGAAGGCAGTCGACAAGGGTGACGATGCGCCCGCTCCTGTTGTCGAAGTAGTTGTTGCGCCAGCTGCGCCAGCTGCGCCAGTTGTTCAAGCTCCCGCCGCGCCAGTCGTCAAAGCACCAGTCGTCCAAGCATCAACGGTTCAAGCACCAGTCGTTCAAACACCAGCCCCCGCACCGGTTGTCCAAGCGCCAGTTGTTCAGGCGCCGGTTGAGACACCTGCTGCACCAGTCGCTCAAACGCCAGTTGTTGAAGCTCCTGTTGCCCCCGAGGCACCAGCTGCTCCATCGGGGTCAGTTGTCTCCAGTCGAACTGCTCAGCGCGAACCAGCTCGTGATGCGACCCGTGAAACACCTCGTCCTTCTGCTCCACGACCAGATACGCCGCGTCCGCCGGCCGCTGGTGGTGCACCTGGTGTCGCCGCGCCTGGTCGACCCGCCGCCCCGCCGCCGGGTCGTCCAATCAGCGCAACTGGTCGCCCAGTTCCGCCGCCGCCGGGTCGCCCAATGAGTGCAACTGGTCGTCCGGTTCCGCCGCCGCCTGGTGGTCCTCGAAATGCGCCAGCCCCTGGTGCGCGCCCGAGTGGCACTGGTTATGGTGGCCCGCGAACTGGCGCGCCTCGTCCTGGCGGTGCCTTTGGTGGCGCTCGTCCCGCAGGAGGCCCACGTCCCGCAGGTGCCTTTGGTGCTCAGCGACCTGGTGGACCTGGTGGACCCGGTGGTCCTGGTGGTCCTGGTGGTCCTGGTGGTGGACCCGGTGGTCCTGGTGCTGGCCGTCCCGGTGGTGGAGGTCGCCCCGGTGGTGGCGCTCGCCCAAGCGGTGGACGTCGGGCTCCGCGTAGTGGTGGTCGTCGTCGCCGTCGTGGTGAGGATGATCTACAGCCATCAATGATTTCGTACAGCGATGATGCGGCTCCGGTCCCCGAGGGCACAATCGTCATCGAACGCGGAGTTTCATCACAAGAATTTGCACCTCGTCTCAACCGCACCGCGGCTGACGTGGTTCGTTTCTTGTTGAAGAACGGTGAAATGGTCACTGCAACAATGACGTTGTCGGACGAACAAATGGAATTGTTCGCACTCGAAATTGGTGCAGAGATTCTTTTGGTCGAACCTGGTCAGCAAGAAGAAATGGAATTGCAGGCTCTGTTCGACGACAGCGATGACGACGACGAGACCGCGCAAGAATTGCGTCCGCCAGTGATCACTGTCATGGGTCACGTTGACCATGGTAAGACGACGTTGCTCGACAAGATTCGCAACGCCAATGTTGTATCTGGTGAAGCCGGCGGAATCACGCAGCACATCGGTGCGTATCAAGTGGTTCAAGACGGCAAGAAAGTCACCTTCATTGACACGCCTGGTCACGCAGCGTTCACGCAGATGCGTGCCCGTGGTGCTCAAGTCACCGACATTGTTGTGTTGATGGTTGCCGCCGACGACGGTGTCATGCCTCAGACCATTGAAGCAATTAGTCACGCTCGCGCAGCTGGCGTACCGATGGTGGTTGCAATCAACAAGATTGACAAAGAAAACGCCGATGTACAGCGTGTGCTTGCTCAACTCGCCGAACAACTCCTTGTTCCCGAGTCATGGGGTGGCGATACCATCTGTGTTGAAATGTCTGCCCAGCAGAACTTGGGCGTTGACGATCTCATCGAACAACTCACCATCGTTGCTGAAATCGAAGAACTCACGGCCAACCCATCGGGTCGGGCCAAGGGAGTCGTTCTTGAAGCCAACCTCGACACTGGTCGTGGACCAGTTGCAACGATTTTGGTTGACAAGGGCACATTGAAGGTCGGTGACCCAATTGTTGCTGGTGGTGCGTGGGGTCGTGTACGCGCCATGATCGACGACAAGGGTCAGCAAATCAAAGAAGCTGGTCCGTCAACGCCGGTGCAAGTTCTTGGTTTGTCAACCGTGCCGCAAGCCGGCGATGAATTCCGTGTTGCACCAGACGAAAAGACTGCTCGTACCGTTGGTGAAGCTCGTGAACAGCGCCTGCGTGCCAAGGCTCAACGTGGCGATGCTCGCGTGCAGCGCGGTGTCAAGCTTGAAGACGTCTTCACCCAAATTCAGGCTGGTGAAGTGGCAACACTCAACCTCATTTTGAAGGCCGACGTGCAGGGTTCGCTTGAAGCAGTCACCGATAGTTTGCGACGTCTTGAACGCGATGAAGTCAAGTTGGCCTTCGTTCACCGTGCAGTTGGTGGAGTCACCGAAAACGACATCACACTGGCTGCGGCAACTAATGCCACCATTCTTGGTTTCAACGTTCGTCCCGATCGCAAAGCTCGCGACCTAGCCGAAGCCGAACATGTTGAAATCCGTTCATACGAAATCATCTACAAGCTGCTCGAAGATATCGAGAGCGCGATGATCGGTATGTTGGCTCCCG
>WLMQ01000109.1 GCA_009700145.1 Actinomycetota bacterium | reverse complement strand
TGCTGCACTCAAGAAGGCCGGCTTGTTGACCCGCGACTCACGTCGTAAGGAAAGCAAGAAGTACGGTCTGCGCAAGGCCCGTAAGGCCGGACAGTACACGAAGCGCTGATCGCGACTTCCATGTCGGGCGCAAACAATTCGCCCCAGTCATATATGTCTATTGTTCCGACATTTGGCACCGATGGTGTTCGTGGCGCCGCCATTAGCGAAATCACTCCCGAATACGCGCTTGCTCTTGGTCGCGCCGTTGGCACGGTTCTTGGTTCACCGCGTTTGGTCATTGCTCGCGATCCACGAGTATCTGGACCCATTCTTGAAGCAGCGTTTTCTGCTGGTGCTGCGTCGGTGGGTGTGCGCGTTGAACAACTCGGTGTCTTACCGACGCCGGCAGTTGCTCTCATTGCGCAACTTGAAAATGTTCCTGGTGTAGTGATTACTGCGTCGCACAATAAGTTTTCGGATAACGGTGTCAAAGTATTTGCCGCAGGTGGGCGCAAATTGACCGATGCCGATCAAGAGCGCATCGAATCTGAAGTACACAAAGTTTTGAGTGGCGTCACTTCAACTGCACCAGACGTTGGCGCGATCGTTCGTCGTAGCGATGCGGTGACTTTGTATGTCGATCATCTTGTTGAACTTTTTGGCGAAGGATCACTTGCTGGTTTGCGTGTCGTGATTGATTCGGCCAATGGAGCAATGAGTCAAGTTGCGCCACTGGTGTTACAACGACTCGGTGCCGATGTGATCTCGATGAATGATGCACCAAACGGTCGCAACATCAACGAGGCGTGCGGGGCAACATCACCGCAAACGTTGTGTGAATTTGTGAGTGGTACTGGTACCGGCGTTTCTGTTGATATTGGTTTTGCGTTTGATGGTGACGGCGATCGCCTGATCGCTGTTGATGAAAACGGACGAGTCGTTGACGGCGATCGTCTGATTGCTTTGTCAGTGATCGACCGGCGCGACCACAACACCTTGGCGAATAACACCGTTGTTGTGACGGTGATGTCAAATTTGGGTTTCCATCAGGCGATGCATCAAGAAGGCGTGAACGTCGTGACAACGACCGTCGGCGACCGTTATGTGCTTGATGCCATGGAGTCTGGTGGGTTTGTCCTTGGTGGCGAACAAAGCGGTCACATTATTCATCGTGACCTGGCGACCACGGGTGATGGACTTTTGGCATCAATTGTTTTGGCCCAATTGGTCCGTCGTCGGCAAGAAAAAGAAGGCCTGAAATTCTCACAACTCGCGACGTCGGTGATGCACACCTTCCCGCAGGTTTTGAAAAATATCAAAGTTGCTGTGCGACCTCATGATGTTGCCAAACTGTTAGCGAGCGACATTGCGGCCGAAGAATCATTACTTGGCGAAAACGGACGCGTTTTAGTGCGAGCAAGTGGCACCGAGCCCCTCATTCGGGTGATGGTCGAGGCTCCAACCGCACAAATGGCCGATGAAGTTGCAGATCGACTGGTTGCCGTTGCTGTCAACAAATGCGTGTGAGCCTGTCACGGCGTAGTTGTTCGGTAACCTGATCGTCATGTGTGGCATCATCGCTTTGGTCGGTCGACCCGCTCGGCGGAGTGCCCCCACCGTGGCCGAAATCGTGCAACTCCTTGACGCGGCTATTGCCAGTGGTCGCAATATGGTCGATGCCACGTCCCATCTTGTCAAGGTCAACGAACTTCTCAAGGGTGTTCCTGGGGCAGTTGCCCTGATTGACAATCACGAATTAGTGAATGCGATGACAAGTCGTCTCGACCAAGTAGTTGCGACGATCACAGCCATTGACGAAGGTCTTGAAAATAGTGTCGCCGACGCCGACGAACTTGAACGCAATGCCGCGGAACTCATTGCGCTGCGTGATGTCACGTGGTCAATTGGGCAAGATCGTCTACGCACAGCGCGCCTCGTGCGCGATTTGGCTGGACGCGATGCCGGCATCGCTGCGGTCGCGGGATATCTCACCATTCAGCAAGCCTTCTCGTCACTTGATCGACTTGAAGTTCGCGGACGAGATTCGGCCGGAATCCACGTCTTTGTGTGGGGTCATGGTTTGTCGGCCGATGATCCGGCAGTGACATCTGCTCTGAGCGCGCGGGCACATGACGCACTCTTTCAAAATCGTTCGGTTCGTCTGATTGATGACACTTTGTCTTTTGTGTACAAGGCAGCAGCCGAAATAGGTGAGCTAGGAGACAACACCAAGGCGTTGCGTGCGGCGGTACAAGAAGATGACTTGTTGCGTTTAGCGCTTTCGAATCCGAATGCCCGGTTGTCGTTAGTTGGACACACGCGGTGGGCGAGTGTGGGAATCATTAGCGAACCAAATGCCCACCCAGTTAACAGTGAGCGCGAGCTTGATGATCTTGAAAGCACGCATCCCTATGTTGTCGCCGCGCTCAATGGCGATGTTGATAATCATGGTGATTTACGTATTGCGCATGGACTGTCGTTCCCTGGGCAAATCACTACTGATGCCAAAGTGATTCCGGCGTTGGTAAATATGCACGCCAGGGCCTGCGGAGACACGGTTGAAGCTTTCCGCCGCAGTGTTGCCTCGTTTGAAGGTTCAGTTGCCATCGGGGCTGCCGCGACCGATCAACCCGATCGACTGATGTTTGCTCTACGAGGCAGTGGCCAAGGTTTATTTGTTGGCTTAGCCGAAGATCTATTCATTGTTGCGAGCGAACCGTACGGAGTCGTGGAAGAAACCTCAACATATTTCCGTCTTGATGGTGAGGGCACCAGTACTTCGTCACTTACTGACAGCAAAGGTCAAATCGTCGTTCTTGATGGTGCACTTGCCGGAGATCTTTCTGGCGTGACACGTCTTGCGTATGACGGAACTGTTTTGCCGATTTCGTCAAACGAACTCGTGACTGCCGAAGTGACGACTCGTGACATCGATCGTGGCGATGCTCCGCACTTCTTACTGAAAGAAATCGGCGAGGCACCCGAATCGTTCCGTAAGACTCTTCGCGGCAAGATCATCGAGCGAGACGGTGTCTTACACGCATCACTCGGTGTCAAGACTTTGCCAACGTCCATTATTGAACAACTGGCAAAGGGTGCGATTCGCAAAGTTCGGGTGATTGGTCAGGGTACTGCGGCGATCGCCGGGCGCAGTTGTGCGACAGTTCTTGACGAACTGTGCGCGGGTGGTCTTGATGTTGATCCGATTACCGCAACCGAACTCAGTGGTTTTCACTTACAACTCGATATGAGTGACACGCTCATCATCGCTGTAAGCCAAAGCGGAACAACAACAGATACCAATCGCACAGTTGACCTGGCGCGTTCACGCGGTGCGTCAGTGCTGGCAATTGTCAATCGACGCGGTAGCGATTTGTGCGACAAGGCTGATGGCGTGTTGTTCACAAGCGATGGTCGCGACGTTGAAATGAGTGTCGCGTCAACGAAGGCATTTTATGCGCAGGTCGCGGCGGGTGTTCTATTGGCTTGCGCAGTGAGCGTTGCTGCTGGGCTTGGTACCGATTCACGCCGGCATGATTTGTTGCGTACGTTACGCGAGCTTCCCACTGCAATGCGCACGGTCATTGATGCACGAGCAAAGGTTGCTGAAGTTGCTCACAAATATGCACCATCTAAGCGTTACTGGGCGGTCGTAGGTAACGGGCCAAATGCGATTGCGGCTAATGAAGTTCGTATTAAGTTGAGCGAACTTTGCTACAAGAGTATTTCGTGTGACATCACTGAAGATAAAAAACACATTGACTTGTCGTGTGAGCCGTTGATCCTCGTGTGTGCAGCTGGTCTCGCCGGCAGTACTGCTGACGACGTTGCCAAAGAGATTGCGATCTATCGCGCCCACAAGGCCACACCCATTGTGATTGCGAGTGCATCCGAGTCACGTTTCTCGAGTGCTGTGGCAGTGATCGATGTTCCTGATGTAGATCCGACTTTGGCTTTTGTGTTGAGCGCTGTCGTTGGACATCTTTTTGGCTACGAGGCTGCTCGTGCTATCGATGAGCTTGCACGAGCACTACGTGAAGCCCGAGAAGTTGTTGAGTTTGCGGTATTGCATAACCCCGATGGTGACTCAGTTTTGAAAGTTGTTAGGTCTGGTTTAGTGATTGCCGCTGAGCGCTTTAATGAAACTCTGCGGGCCGGAACATACGACGGGCATCTTGAAGCCAGCACAGCCGTGCGCTTAGCTTCAATGCTTCGAGTCGTGCTTGACGTGTCACCTGTTGAGGCCTACCAAAATGAAACTGGCAAAGTCGGTACGCCGTCGGCATTGATTGACGATCTCACTTTGGCTTTGACTCGCGCGATTGAAGAACTCACACGACCTATTGACGCGATCAAGCATCAGGCCAAGACGGTCACTGTCGGAATTAGTCGAAGCGATGAAGGTGTCATGGACCGAGCCTTGGTTCAAGAAGTATTGGCCACTGGTGCGGGGCGCGATGTTTTGGCGTATCGCACGCTCAAGGTTCTGGCCGATCTTGATCCTGCCGTTGAGGCAGTTGTTGGTTACACGCGTTACAGCATCGATGGCGATCCATCGGGCACCCGTGCAACGATCGCAATTGTTGATCGCGGTGGACTATCTCGTGATGTTCCGAGCCGGGTTGATCGCAATCCATCGTTGGTCGGTACCAAGCGTCGAGTAGCGAGCGAACGCGAAGTCTTGGTTGCTCGTGGTCGAAGTGACGGACGCACAGTGATCTTTATTCCTGAAGTCAAAGCCGGTCAGACAATCGGGATCACCTTGTTACACGTACGTTTCTTTGATCGGCTCAATGCACCGGTCATGCGAGGTGTGTTGCAGGGTTACGACCGTCGTTACGATCGTTTGGTCGACTGGGTTTCAGAAACCGAAGGCGAAATGCGCGACGATTTGTTGAGCGAATTGTCGGTAGCAGATTTGTTGATCTTGCCGATCAGCGAAATGGCCGACCGCTGGCGCCGCGCTTCATCGTGAGTCGATCTCGATGATTGTCGGTATTGGAGTCGATGCAGTTGAGATAGATCGCTTTCGTCGGTCGCTTGAACGAACCCCTTCAATGAAGTCGCGACTCTTCACAAGTGAAGAACTTGATTACGTCGAACCTCACGATGACCCAACCGCTTCGTTAGCCGCTCGTTTCGCAGCGCGTGAAGCAGTGATGAAAGCGATGGGTGTCGGACTCGGTGCTTTCGAATTTCATGATGTGTGGGTACAGCGGGCCGAATCTGGTCGTCCAACACTTGCGGTCACGGGTAGGGCTCAGCAGATCGCGAACGAACTCGGCGTCACCGACTGGCATCTCTCGATCACACATACCGACAGCACGGCGATTGCCTATGTGATTGCTGTCCGATCACTACCGTAGACCCGTCTGTAAGGCATACGATCTAGTTATGCGCCCCGTGCTCACCCCGAAACAGATGCACGTACTTGATACTGAGACGATTACCGCCGGAACGCCAATTGAGATTTTAGTTGGCCGTGCTGGCGCCGCCGTTGCGCGCGCCGCCAAGCGCATGATGGGCGGCTTGTACGGACGCACTGTGGTCGTGATTACCGGTAAAGGAAACAACGGTGCCGATGGACGCGTGACCGCTCGCTTACTTGCTGATCAAGGCGTACGTGTGCACGTCATCAATGCCGAAAACATGCCGTTACGTTTACCCGTGAGTGATCTCATCATTGATGCGGCCTTCGGTACTGGTTTTCGTGACGACTGGAGTCCGCCATCAACCCAAGGCGTTCCGGTTTTGGCAGTTGATATTCCGAGTGGAATTGATGGACTGACTGGTTTGGCTGCACCCGACACATGGCAGGCGACTCGTACCGTCACATTCGTTGCGTTAAAGCCTGGTTTGTTGCTAGGTGCCGGTCGCGCATTGTGCGGTGAAGTTGAGCTTGTTGATATCGGTATCAACCTCGGTATGGGCAACGTTGATATCAACGAAGTCGAACGTAGCGACGTTTCACAATGGGTTCCGCAGCGCCCATTTGATTCGCACAAATGGAAAGCGGCGTTGTACGCAGTTGCCGGAAGTTCAGGAATGATGGGTGCCGCCAATTTGTGCAGTGCTGCCGCGATTCGTTCGGGTGCAGGAATCGTGCATGTTGCTTCGCCCGGCATCGTGAGCGATCGCAGTACACCAACCGAAATTGTGCGACGGGCATTGCCTGCACTGGGCTGGTCACATGAAGTGCTTGATGATCTGTCACGATTTAAAGCGATAGTCATTGGGCCAGGGCTTGGCCGCGATGAGGGAACTGTGAGTGAAGCACGACGCGTCATTGCTGGTGCACATATTCCGATGGTCATCGACGGCGACGGACTATTTGCTGTTGCTTGGGGCGGAGAAGGAGCGCGCGACATCGTGCGGTCGCGTGCGGCAGGAACTGTCTTAACTCCACACGATGGCGAATACACAACTCTTCTTGGATACGCGCCGTCGCATGATCGCATTACAAGTGCTCGTCGTCTGGCCAGTGATACAAACTGCGTTTGCCTATTAAAAGGGACAACAACAATTGTTGCCGAACCTTCTGGCGAAGTGTTGATGGTG
>WLMQ01000108.1 GCA_009700145.1 Actinomycetota bacterium | reverse complement strand
TTTGGGCGGACGTGTGCGCCGAAGTTGCTGCCGGAAGGCAGGCATACGTCGTGTGTCCTCTCATTGAGGAAAGCGAAAAACTTGAAGTTGCATCGGCCGAAGAAACAATCGCGCGGCTGGCTTTTGATGAATTAAAGGGCCTTCGTTTGGCTTTACTTCACGGACGAATGTCATCGGCCGAAAAAGAGTCGGTCATGGACGCATTCCGTACTGGCGAAACCGATGTGCTCGTTGCAACAACCGTGATCGAAGTTGGTGTCGACGTTCCAAATGCCACGATTATGGTGATTTTAGATGCCGATCGCTTTGGTATTGCTCAACTGCACCAATTGCGAGGTCGAGTTGGACGCGGTGTGCACGCGTCGCGTTGTTGGTTGGTGACATCGCTCAAAGAAACTGATGACATTTTGGTGCCCGAAGCGAATCCACGAATTGAGGCACTAGTTGAATCCGACGACGGTTTCTACTTGGCCGAAG
Organism: Actinomycetota bacterium; assembly: GCA_009700145.1. GTDB lineage: Bacteria > Actinomycetota > Acidimicrobiia > Acidimicrobiales > Ilumatobacteraceae > Casp-actino8. The sequence goes on along the minus strand of WLMQ01000108.1, from coordinate 6,252 downwards.
CCGACCTCGAATTGCGCGGTGAAGGCACGTTGATGAACAAAGAACAAAAAGGTCGTAGCGACCTCAAGTTGGCGTCGTTGCGACGTGATCGCGAATTAGTTGAGTTGGCGCGTGAAGCTGCCTATGAAATTGTTGATCCTGACATCACTTTGTCAAAGCAACCCGAGCTTCGAGCAGAGTTGTCAATGTTCCTTCGTCCTGAAGACGAAGAGTTTCTCTTTAAGAGTTAGCGCAACCATCCAATTTTGGAGATGTGTCAATGCGTAGATTGCTCAAACTTGGCTGGCCTGATTTGAGAGCAACTGATAACTGTGCCTGATCTCCTGTGCGTGTGCCTGCCACGACCTTGTCATCAACGACAAGGACTGCCGAATGCGAACCCACAATGACCAAGAAATCAAGAGATGAGGTGTCGCTGGGTTCGAGATCTTTGCTGGCAAATTCAACGTTGTCACTAGATGACGATGCCCGTGTCGCAGATAGTGCCAGGTGCACATTTTCGTAGGCAGCGGTTGGGTCGGACAAATTGAAGATGATAGAGGACTCTTCATTTTGGTCGGACGATTTCAAAGTTCCTGAGATACGAACACAATTCGTATTTGACAAAACATATGGGGAAGTTTCACTAAAGATTTTGTCTTGGTTGATCCCCATTGACTGAGTAGGAGGAGTCATCAAATTGGACCATGTGTCTTTGTTGAGGCCTACTTCCATTGAGTTGCCGTCATAAACAGTCGTGAAATTTGTTGCAACATACTGAGCAAATGGGGTTTGTTCGTTGAGAAGAGTTTCTTTCGGTCGTAAGTAAGCCTCGGGGTGCGCCTGTTGCATGTCTTGAGCAAACCAATTCCAAGTCTTTGGTAGGACATATTTAGGTGAGGTCTTTCCTAAGTAAATTTCGCCGACCATGAATGATTTCCAACTAAATCGAGATGCTGGTACTCGATCATGCTCAAGGTAAGTCCATGGATACATGGTCCAGGCGAGCAACGGATCACCTTGATGTGATACTAAATCAATGACGGCACGAGTTGTTCGCCCTTCACCACCTTGGTTTTGGGTTTGTTGTTCTTCGAAATGACTGAATGTCGTGAAGGTTCCGAGTTGTTCGACTCCGGTCCAAAAGAGATCAGAACATTGAGAGAACAACACGATGATTGCAGTCGCAATGGGTAGCGCGTAGCGAACTTTCTCGTGGTCGAGGGAGCCTTGGTCCTTTTTACGATGTGCGATGACGAGTCCGAGTTGGGACATTAAAACAGCGCCCATAAATACGCTTGGGACCGCTAATACTGAGAAGTAATGACTTGAATACCGTTGCCCAAGAATGAGTTCAATCCACCCGGTACCAAACCACAGGAGTAATGCAATATGCATGACTCGCTGGAATTTTGCGAATGACTTCCAATTCAGCCAAGTAGTGAACGCAAACGCAAAGATAAGCACAAGCATGATGGGGCGGTCTTGGTAGTAGCCGACAAACTCTTTCCAACCAAGTCCGATTTGATTCATCAAACTGCGACCAGTTCCGGCGCTCATGAACCCGGCGTACGTCCACCATCCCGACCAAAACTCGTTGATTGATCCGCGCAGGAAATACCAGAATGGTGCCGTGATGATCGTCGTGCCGAACGAAGCCAAGGCAACAAAAATGGGTCGTTCAAGATTTGAAGCTTGACGGCGATGAATGATCAACGCTCCACCAACAACGGTCGCTGCAAACAAAGTAGTTAAGAGAGTTTGAACAGCGAAACCAAGCAAGACGAACGAGGCAACGTACGTCCAGCGACTTCGACGGATGCTTGACCAAGCGCGCGGCCACCAGATAACTGCAAAAACTATTGCAAGCGCACAGGTCGTCATATTCCGGCTGTATATAACCCCCGCATAATCACTTGAAGAAATGGTGAAGTGCAAGAAGACCAAAACTGCGGCACTGAGGGCAATCGTTTTCGATGCACCCGAAATTCGAGCCACTGCAGCGGCACAGAGTGAGAGGAGCGCTGAAATCGTCAGCACGTAGAACGCGATACCGAACCAATAACTGTCGTGCGAAGTGAAAAGTCGTACGGAGTCATAAAGGGCTGTTTCAAGTGGGCCCTTGTTGTGAATTCCATTTTGATAGTAAGTCCCACCAAATTTGGCGGCTCGTTCGATAATCGTTTTGGTGTATTGCGGATCAAAATCTTGAGAACGATGTTCAATAGAGATCAGGGCACCTAGACCAATGATCGCGAGCGCTGATTGAGCGAAGGCGGCCCCGAACCGAGTTTGCGGTTTGTCGCTGATCGCCTCAACAACTGCGGAAGTTTTTTGATTCTTGAAACTGAGGTAGATCATTTCCACTGCTAACGCAGTTGCCAAGATAACGATGAGAAATATTCGTAAGAACGGACCGATGAGGTGTCGCTGAACTTCAACTGCATCTCCTGCGATTGAGGCGTACATTTCAATGAGGAATGCGCTCAAACTGATCGTGGAAAATACCGCCAGTTTTCGAGTCTTCGGAAAATAGAAAAGCGCAAGAATCGCAGCAACGGAGGTAATCAGCCAAAGTAGTAAGTCGCTAGTCGTTCGTGGCGACTCAAAGCCGAACGTCCGAGAAGGTAATCGTTGAAGAGTCTGGAATCGGTCATAGTCGTGGAAGTCATAGGCGAGCGATACCGGTAATTCTTTCTGCATGACATCAATCCAGAACGGGGCATCAATAGCAAGCGACAGAACTTGATCGGTTTGCCCCGAACCATTCACCCAATTGCGGAACTTGGCAAGTTCGGACGATTGCAAAAATATTTCACCGTCGTCCCACGTGTTACGTCCAGAGCGACCTAACAATGTTTCGTTGGTCGGCATTCCACGGTCAACGAAATTGTTAGTCATTTCTTGATCGGGCAAGATTCGCAGACCAACGTTATTCATGAGTGGATATTGATTGCGGTTACTGACTGCTTGTGACACTGAAATATATGAAAAGGCCAACAACATCACGCCGAGACATTTGAGCAACGTTAATCGACTTGCCTTGTCGCTGATTCGCCAAGCAATCACAGCAAGACCAATTGCAAGAATCATGACGGGAATGCCGTGTGAATCACGCAGCAACATCCATGCGACGGTCGCCAAGGTTGCAATCCAGATTCGGCCTGCAGTGAAAACTTGAGACGCGCGTAGCCAGCATGTGAAAGCGATAATAGAAAGCGACATTCCGAGCGATTCACTGAGAACTTCAAGATTCCAAACTCCAAATTTTGGCTGTATCGCAATGGCAGCTATCGCTGCACATGCCAACCAGGCGAGTGGTCGCACTTTCATCAGGCGCAAGACTGTGTGACATAAGAAAGCCACCGAAACTGCGAAGAGTGTGGTTTGTATCAGCACGAATGCCCGGTTATTGAAAGCACTCAACCACATCATCAACGGCACGCCAACTGGTCGCTCGGTAAACCAGAACGACGGGCTAATTGGTCCGAGTTTGGCAACTTTTAAATACGACGCAGAGTCTGGGAAGAACGAGGGGAATCCTTTTCTCCAACTCGGGCCAAGTACTCGTACTAGATACAGCAACACAGCGAAGGTCAAAACAGTAAGTGAGCGATCTGTCCGCCTCCAGCGTCGCCAACAATCACCTATCAAGGTCGTTGTCCTCGTCAGGTAACACCAGATCCCATCGATCAAGACAGTCGCGACATTTATACGTCACGATGTCGCCAGGAAACCACAGTCCATCTTCGGGTGGATATGACGTGAGGTAACAACGACCCCCACAATCAACACAAACGATTTCCGCCTCGGGAGTCACTCGTACAGTCTGCCGTATCATGGGTGCATGCGTGTTGTTGCCGGAAGCCTGCGAGGTCGACCCATCGTTGCTCCCGAGGGCGAGGCCACTCGGCCCACAACTGATCGTGCACGCGAAGCCACTTTCAATTCGTTGGTCAGTCTCGGCGCGGTCGAAGACGCCAAAGTTGTCGATCTCTTTGCCGGAAGCGGGGCAATGGGTATTGAGGCACTGTCGCGTGGGGCGGCGTCGTGTGCGTTCCTTGAACGTGACCGTCAAGCACTCGACTCGATTCGTCACAACATCAAGACGCTCCAGCTCACTGATAACACGACAGTTTTGTCGGGCGATGTCATGACAAATATTGTCGCTCTGCGCAATGTCGACTTGGTCTTGGCCGACCCGCCATACGACTTTGATCGTTGGGCCGATCTTTTGACGGTACTTCACCTCGTCATGGCGCCAGGTGGGGTAGTCGTCACCGAAAGTGGCCGAGAAATCCAGCCCCCCGAAGGCTGGGATGTCATCCGCTCAAAACGATACGGGCGAGCGTGGGTGGCGTTTTTGCAACGCACCGATGACTAAAACCGCTACCGTAAGAACTGCATGGTTGCTTCATCCGCTCTCACGGCTCTGTATCCGGGCAGTTTTGACCCGTTTCACAACGGCCATCTTGATGTCGTCGAACAATCGGTTGAACTCTTTGGGGCTGTTGTCATTGCCGTCATGCATAACCCGCAAAAGCCGAGTGGGCTCATTGATCTCGATCGCCGAGTCGATCTTGTTCGGGCCTGCGTGAGCCATTTACCCACCGTAAGGGTGGCTGCTCATCCTGGATTGGCCGTCGATGCCGCCCGAGCCGAGAAGGTCGATTTCATCGTGAAGGGCCTGCGCACACCAGGAGATTTCGAAGTCGAACAGCAGATGGCGCACACTAATTACTCGGTATCAGGCGTGCGTACGGTGTATTTACCGTGTCATCACGGGCAGTCATTTATTAGTAGTCGGTTTATTCGCGACATTGCTCAGCACCACGGTCAGGTCAGCCATTTGGTTCCTGCTCCAGTCGCTACGGCTCTGGCGGGTATCTTTGGAGAGCCTGTGGCAGATCACCGACCCAGTTCCGAAAGAAACTCATGAAACCAGATTTCGACGATTTTGATGATGACACCGGCTCATACGACCGCGGAGTCAATGAGCAAATCGGTGATTCGGGCGTTTTATTGCGCCGGGCCATCGACATCATTGCGACGGCACCAAATATGCCGTTGTCCTCGACACCTCGTATTGACCGCGATGAAATCATCGAGATTCTTGAAGAGGCTCTGCATCGTTTGCCCGACGAATTGCGTCAAGCCCGCTGGATGATGAAAGAACGCGATGAATTTATCGCGCGCACTCGTCGTGAGGCCGATGAAGTCATTGAAGCCGCCAAGGTTCAGGCCGAGCGTTTCGTGCAGCGTGCCGAAGTCGTGCGCGCTGCCGAACAACGTGCTCGCCAAATTGCCGAAACCGCCGAAGATGACGCTCGTCGTGTGAAGAATGAGATGGAAGACTTCCTCGATCAGCGCCTCGCCAGTTTCGAGATTCTTCTCGACAAATTGGTGAAGACTGTGGCGACGGGCCGACGCCGTTTGGCCATCGGAGAACGTCAAGAAGAAGGATCATTGTCGCTGAATGACGAATCTGTCGTTGAGTCGTATTCAGATGATTCTGGGGCGATTTTCTTCGACCAAGACAACACTTCCGGCCGGTGAGAAACCCACTTTTGGTCAATGCCCTCGAGATGCTGCGGCGTCCCGGGACGGCCAAAGAAGTTGAAATTTCGATATTGCCTGGCGCGCTCGACATTGACGATCAGCGTCTTGTTCCTGGCACCGAAATCACGGTCGAAGTTCAATGCGAAAGCCTCTCGGACGGCATCGTTGTCAATGGCCACATCGGGGCCGAGTTTCATGGCGAATGCCGGCGGTGTCTGCAACCAATGGGGTCGGTACTGAATATTGAGGTGCATGAGCTCTATCAACTCGTGGTGACCGACCCAGACGCCTTTGCGATACACAACGACCAGATCGACTTGGCACCCATGGTGCGTGAAACAGTCCTGATCGAACTCCCAGATGCTCCGTTGTGCCGAAGTGACTGTGCCGGGCTATGTCCGACCTGTGGGGTTGACTTCAATTTTGAAAAATGTGGCTGTGCGGCCCCAATAGTCGACTCACGCTGGGCTGCTCTCGACGCCTTGCGGGACCAGTTGCCCGAATAATTCCCCGAATTATTTTGGGATCACCCAGAGAGTTGCCCGGTGGGGGTGGGGATCTTGGCTGATTACCGCTAATCTCAAAGGGCTATTACGAGGAGAAGTGCGCCGTGGCCGTTCCGAAAAGAAAAAAATCGAAAATGAAGGGTCACAGCCATCAGGCTGGAGCCTGGAAGCTTGAAGCCCCGTCGCGCAGCTTGTGCCCGCGCTGTGG
>WLMQ01000107.1 GCA_009700145.1 Actinomycetota bacterium | reverse complement strand
ACCCGAGCGCTCGAGCCAATAACGCAAAGCGTTCGACGCTCGATGCACGAACGTCGTCAAAATCACGAGGCATCATCAAAGCCTGGCCGAGTTCGTCGTTTTGAAATGATGCGCGTTTTGTTGGCGGTCTGGACTGGTCTCGTTCTGGTATTTATGTTCATCCCGATTTTGTTGGTATTTCGCCATTCGTTTAATGAAGGATCGTCATTCTCAATTTGGTCGGGTCACACCAGCATCAAATGGTGGGGCGAGCTGTTTGACAGCACGGCGACATGGGCAGTCATCGTTCGTTTTGTTGTCATCACCGCGATTGGTCTAATAGTCAAGCGAATCTTGGTGGCGAAGTCGCACATCTCGCCTCGGCTATTGGGCTGGGTTGGCCCACTTGGCTTCATCGTGGCATTTATCGTCAACGGTTTTGTGTCCGATTGGTTCCACGACATTTTTGATTTTGCCGGTATTGGCGACGCCATTCGCAACTCTTTCCTGGCGGCTTTTGGCGCGACGGTCATTGCTGTCGTGCTTGGTGGTTTGTCAGGTGTTGCGCTCGCTCGTCGACCTGGTACGTGGACCAAGATCTTCATGGCGACGATCTTCCTGATTCTTGTGACGCCAGAGATCATGGACGCCATCGCGCTCGTGACGTGGTTTCAGCGCATTTCTGATGTGCCGGTGCTTGGTTATGTGTTCAAACATGGTCTCGGACCGTTTAATGGTGGCATCAATAAGTTGTGGGTTGGTCAATCGCTCTACGCAAGCGCGGTAGTCACCCTGATCGTCCGCGCGCGTTTGGCTGGTCTTGATGAATCATTAGAAGAAGCAGCAGCAGACTTGGGTGCGACTCCTGCTCGTGCATTCCGACAGATTACGTTGCCATTGATTTCTTCAGCTTTGATCGCTGGTGCGCTGTTGTCATTCACACTGTGCCTTGACAACGCAGTCATTTCAACTTTGGTGAGTGAAGCGGGTAGCACAACATTCCCAGTTGCACTTCTTGGTGCAACCAAAAGCACGATTAAACCTTTCTGGGGTGTTGGTGCGGTGATGTTGTTTGCCATCACCATGGGTGCACTCGCGTTTGTTGCGGTAGTTCTACGTCGCTCGGGCGAATCGTCGAGCGATATTGCTGCAACCCTCGCTGGCGGCTGACGCTTTTATGCAGGTCATCGTTATCGGAGCAGGTCTCGCTGGTTTGAGCGCTGGCGAATCGCTACTTGCCGGTGGGGCCGACGTGACTTTGATCGAAGCCGGACAGCGCTTTGGTGGGCGAACACGGACGATTCACGATTCATACGTCGGCGGGCAATATGCCGAGAGTGGTGCCGAGTGGGTTGATTCAATTCATTGGCGCATGCTCGATTTGATGCAGCGTTTCAATATCGAAACCTTGGGTGAAGGTATGCCGTGGACCACAATTCGGCGCTGGGTCTATTGGAATGGTGAACGCCATGCCGGAAGCGATATTGAGAAGCTTGAAGCAAACGTTTTTGCGGCGATTGAACGCTATGAAAATCTGTGTGAAGCACCCGCGGCAACTTTGGACGATCCAAGCCAACCGCATCTTCATCGCGATGCCGAATTTTTAGATTCACGTTCGTTGGCCGACCTCATTCATGAATGTGATCTAGGTCCGGTAGGTCGACTCTTTGCTCGGCGTAACGCGCAAGGAGAGTTTGCTTCAGAGCCCGACAAGGTGTCGGCTCTCTTTGTTGCTCAACAGCGCGCCTTTGAGAATTTAGAAGTGCAGCGTCAAGGAATTGAGATGTTGTCGAATCGAGTGAAAGGCGGAGTGTCGCAAATCGCTCAGGCGTTAGGTCGCGACCTCAGTCAGCACTCACGGCTCACCCTGAAGTTGGGTTGCGCTCTGACGTCGGTTGAACAAACTTCCGACGGTGTCGTCGTCGGTTGCTCAAGCTCGGAAGGAAATTTTGAATTGGCAGCCAGTCATGTGGTGTTGGCATGCTCTCTTGTTCCATTGCGTCATGTTGAGTTTCGTTCAGAGATTCCCACAGCTTTGCGCGAGGCGATGTGGGGACTTGGCTACGGACCGATCACGAAGACCGCAGTTCAATTTGCGAACCGTGAATGGGATTCTGGTTACGGCACGACCGATTCATTGTCGCAGCGCTTGTATGACCCGAGTGTCGATCAAAACGGCGAATCCGGAGTCGTGATGGCATATTGCGGTGGCGCCGGTGGGCGAGAGTTGGCAAGCAAGCCTGAAGCCGAGCGCGTTGAATTGATAACGGCTGACATGCGCAAGGTGCATCAGATGACGTCAGCCTCAACTGGGGCATTTTCACGGGCCTGGTCGATCGAGCCGAATTATGGCGGGGCCTACGCCACCTACGAACCTGGTCAAGTGACGAAGTACTGGGAAGTCTTGCGTCAGCCGTGGGGACGAGTGCATTTGGCTGGTGAACACGTTGCGACGTGCACTGGCTACATGGAAGGTGCAGTTGAATCGGGACGTGACGTCGCCGATCGTATTGTGCGAAGTAGTTAGTCGGCGCCTTCGGCGATGCGCATGGTCGTGGCGAGTGACGGACCTGCTGAGGGTGAACCGCTCGAAATCGTGACAGTGTGAATGCGTCCAGTGAAGTCGTTGGGGCACGAGTAACTGTCAACGATGGGAAGTCCTTCGTGGCGACCGATCCACATTCCGCCGGCAGCAGTGGTGACGCCAGGGAACATGAACATGCCACCGAAATGTCCGGTTGCAATTTGTGAGTCGTTGACAAACAAAGCAAGTGCTCCGGCTTTCATGGTGACAGTCAATTGAAATTCACCAGCACTGATTTTCTCGGTGCCAACGAGATGAGCGCGTTGATGTCCGTACACGACATCGAAATGCACGATGCCGTGATCAAGTCGTAAGGCCCAACCACCTTGGTGATCGCCAAGGGCGGCGATGATTCCGGTTTCATTTGCTGGACATTCAACAACGGCTGCCATAGTGAAGCCACCAAACATTGACGGAACACGACCGGCAGCGATGGGGTGCGGACTTGGCTGGTAAGTAGCCGAACGGGGCAACGGGTATTCGCCAGGGTGCCCTGGATAACGAGCTGCTGGATCAAACAATGGGAACACATTGTTCGCTGTGGCTTGTTCGATCCACGACTCTTCAAGTTCGCGCACGCGTTCGGGATACTGCGCAGAAAGGTCTGTTGATTCAGAGAAATCGTTCGTGAGATCAAAGAGTTGCCAGACATCGGTTTCGTATGAATGGCTTCCAGTTATGTGAGAACGCTCATTAAACAAAGGCGACACAAAGTTGCTGGTGGCTTTCCAGCCTTCGTGGTAGATCGATCGCGAGCCATGCATTTCAAAATATTGAGTGGTGCGGTGCTCTGGTCGCGAGGTGTCGAACAACATCGAGCTTGCATCAACGCCGTCGACTCGCTGTTGTTGAACTCCATCGACAACTTCGGGCATTGACAAACCAATGGCACCAAGCAAAGTGGGGGCGAGGTCAATGGCATGGGTGAATTGATTGCGTATCGAACCCGCATCTTTGATTTTCTTAGGCCAACGGGCAATGAATGGAGCGCGCACGCCACCGAGCCACGAATAACGCTTCCACAATTGGAACGGACTGTTGCCAGCCCACGCCCAACCCCATGGATAGTGATTGGTGTGATTGGGTCCACCGATCTCGTCGATGTTGGCGAGTGCCTCTTCAACGGTTGCGTGATCGCCCAGCCATGAAGCAGACTCGTTGAGGGTTCCGATTGGTCCACCCTCACTAGATGATCCATTATCGGACATCAAAGTGATGATGGTGTTGTCGGCTAATCCCTGTTCGTCGAGGAACGCCAAGATGCGCCCAATTTGCGCATCGGTGTGCGTAACGAAGCCAGCGAAGACTTCCATGTAGCGCGCAAAGAGTCGTTGTTCGTCGGCCGACAGGGTTGACCATTCAGGAACCCACGTCGGACGAGGCGTGAGATTGGTGTCGGGCGGAATGACCCCAAGTTCAAGTTGACGCTGGTAGGTACGTTCTCGCAGAACTTCCCATCCTTCATCGAATTGACCCGCATAAGGTTCAAACCATTCGCGAGTGACATGGTGCGGGGCATGAGCAGCACCGGTTGCAAACCACAAGAAGAACGGCTTGTCGGTTGTTGCATGCTGCTGATCGCGAATCATGGATATTGCTTGATCGGCTAGGTCTTCAGTGAGGTGGTACGCGCCATCTTGAGTTGTGCGTGTCGGGGTTGGGATGGGTGTGTTGTCACGAACGAGTTCGGGAGCCCAGTGATTAGTTTCTGCACCAAGAAATCCGTAGTAACGCTCGAAGCCCAAACCAAGAGGCCAGCGATCAAATGGCCCCGACGCTGAATAGTCGGCTTGTGGTGTGAGGTGCCATTTGCCAACGCACATTGTGTTGTAACCGTTGTCGCGCAAGATACGGGGGAGTGCTGCTGCAGTTTTTGGAATGCGTCCGCTGTATCCGGGTAATGCGAAAGAAGTTTCTTGAGTTGCACCAACGCCAACTGCATGGTGATTACGACCTGTAAAGAGTGCGGCGCGAGTCGACGAGCAAATTGACGTGACGTGAAAGCGGTTCAAACGAATTCCGCGCTCGGCCAATGAGTCGATGTTGGGCGTGTTGATGAGTGAACCGAAACAGCCAAGTTGTCCAAAACCAATATCGTCGAGCACGATGACCACCATGTTCGGTGCGTCGGCTGGCGGAGTTGGATACGAAACGAGGTGTGGTTCGACAGAACTTGCAGCAGCCATATGTTGAGCATAAACGGTGAAGCGCATAGATGAAGAGAGCAAACTGTGTATCAACTGCCGATTCGGTATAGCGTTTGCGTTGTCATGCCAAGTACCTCAGCTCCGCGTATTGCCCTTGCTCCCTCAACCGCACCATCTTGGATGTCCGATGCAGTGATTGCCGGCGGCGGCGAAATTGTCTCGCTCGCAGATGCGGAGGGACTCATATGGGGCGCGCCACGCACCCCTGACGCTCTTGAAGAAATTCTGATAGATGCTGATCACATCAAATGGGTTCAGCTTCCTTTTGCTGGCATCGAAAATTTCATGCATCTCATCGATGCCGATCGATTGTGGACATGTGGCAAAGGTGTGTACGCCGAACCTGTCGCCGAAATGGCATTGACGTTGATGTTGGCAGGATTACGCGGGGTGAACTCTTACGCCCGGCAAGCCACCTGGACGGGTCCGCGTGGACGCAACTTGCACGAAGCGCACATCACCATCTTGGGTGGCGGCGGAATTACTGAATCACTCGTTCGTATGTTGGCCCCGTTTGAGTGCCACATCACTGTGGTGCGCAATCGTGTCGCCGAAATGGATGGCGTCGACGAAGTGCTTGAAAGTGATCGACTCATTGACGCGTTGACCGGTGCCGATGTCGTTGTTTTGGCACTCGCCTTGACTCCTGAAACCGAAGGCATTATCAGTCGGGCCGAACTTGAAGCAATGCAAGATCATGCTTGGATCATCAATGTGGCGCGTGGCAAACACATCGTCACTGACGATTTGGTGTGGGCTCTTGAAAACAACATCATCGGAGGTGCCGGTCTTGACGTGACCGAACCCGAGCCGTTGCCCGATGGGCATCCATTGTGGTCGTTGAACAATTGCATCATCACACCTCATGTTGGCAACACTCCGGCCATGGCTGTTCCATTGTTGAGTGAGCGCATTACCGAGAATGTTCGTCATTGGGCTGATGGCGAAGATTTGATCGGTCCCGTATTCGTTGATCTCGGTTACTAAGTAAACAAGTAGTTGATGATGCAAGGCGTTCACTATCAGCGACTCGGCGTTGTGCCGACTGCGACCCCCGAAGAAATTCGTACGGCCTATCGCAACTTGGCGCGGGTGCATCACCCCGACAAGCACGAAGGAAAAACGTCAATTCAGATGCTTGAGATCAACGAGGCTTGGCGTGTGTTATCTGATCCGGTACTGCGTTACAAATACGATGCCGATCTTCGAGCACATCGTAACGAAGTAGATGAAAGCGAAGTACAGCAACGCCGTGAGCGATTGCAGAACTTCGCGGTCGACGCTGAACGTCGTCGTTATTCGCCGGCAAAGTTTCCGTGGAGGTTCGTGGTGGCCGTGATTGTGTTGGGAACCATTTTGATTTTGGTGCTTGGCGCATTTAGCAAACCAGGTGAGCCGGCACCGATTGACAATGTCTTACGGGTTGGATCGTGCGTTGCGATCAATGAATTTCAGCAAGAGGCCTACGAGGTGTCGTGTGCCGAGGCCCACGCAGGTGTCGTGCAGCAGATCATCCCTTTTGACGCAGTGTGTTCGTATCCCTTGGTTGCTTACCGCGACCGTCAGGGCATGGGACAAGCCTGTGTCGCAGTTTCTAAGTGAAACTTGCTGAATATCTACTAGCTGAGAGGTGTACATGACGCCACTTTTGTGTTTCGTAGATACTTGTCGCCACTATCGGTGTCCCTTTGGTGTCCACAGTGACGCAAGTGGCTTACTACGCAGGGCCTTATTTGTGAATGCTTCCGTCAGGCATTGTTGCACCAGTTAGATTTGTGTCAGTCAGGGTTGCGCCTTCCAGGTTTGCGTCTTCCAGGTCTGCGTTAGTCAGGTCTGCGTTAGTCAGGTTTGCGTAATAGAGATTTGTGTACCACAGGTTTGCCTCAGTCAGGTCTGCGTTAAAAAGGTCTGCGTTAGAAAGGTCTGCGTTACGCAGGGTTGCGCGATACAGGTTTGCGTAATTCAGGTTT
>WLMQ01000106.1 GCA_009700145.1 Actinomycetota bacterium | reverse complement strand
TTCGTACCAATAGGGATACGGGTCGGCGTCAGCAATGGCGTCGAGGCTTCGCGAGTCGAACTCTGCTTCGTGACCTTCGGAACTCACTGTTCTCACCCCTGTTGAGGTCAGGTTAGCGGTTCAACCACCTGTCGTTTGGCTTCCCATCGATTCCAGAACCAGAACGAGGTACCCACATAAGCCCAGCCCGCCAAGATATCGGTGACATAGTGCTCGCCGAAGTACACAAGAGTCCACGCCATCGACAAAGGAAATAACAACGATGCGTATTGCCCCCATTTATTGGGCATTTTCTTCCAGAAGAAGACCACCACAAAAAGTGCAAATGCGGCGTGCAACGAGGGAAGAGCTGCCGTGGGATTGGCCCATTGTTGTCCTCGTAACAAAACGCTGCTGACTGTTTCGAGGCCGAGCCAGCTCCAACCGCGACCAGTTGATCGTTGAAGTGGTTCAAGAATTTGATACGGGAACTTGTTGCTGGCAGCCATCCACGGCGGAACGGTTGGCATCACGATGTAGGTCAGAACACCGGCAAATAAAACTGAGGCGAATCGTCGGATGTAGCGCACCCATTGTTCGCGATACCGAATCCAGAGATACACCGAAGTTGCAACTGGAACAAAGAAATGTGTGAAGTAAATGAGTGATCCATAAACGTCATACCACTGAATGTTTTTGTTCCACAGCTGATGTTGCATCCAAACGTTGGGGTCATTGCCAAAGAAAAGTGCTTTATCAATGTTGCGTGGCAGCTCAACCTGCATGGGAAACCCAAATGAATCGGCAATGCCGCGACTGAAGTCGTACGACAGCCACATGCACGCATAAAAGGTGAGGTCGCCCACCATTTGTAATTGCTTGCGCTGGGGCTTACCTATATTTCCGATGATGAACGCAGCGCCCACCCAAGCGAGCACTGCCATACGTGCAACCGGTAATCCATTTTGAGCGAATGAATAAACAAACGCCAAGCAATACAGCGCGAGTAACAACCAACGAAGGTTCTTAGCAGTCAGATAATTCTTCACAGACTGATGAAATGCTGCACGCCGTCAGTCGACGACACACAACCCTTTAGGCGCTGGCTTGTTCGAGAGCACGACGCACCAAGACCTTGGCTAAGTGCGTGCGGTATTCGACAGTTGCGTTGTTGTCGGCTGAAGGTTGTGCGTCGGCTACGGCAAGAGCGGCAGCATCAGCGATTGAAGATCCACCGGCTAGTGCTGTACTCACGCTTGATGCCAAAATGGGGGTTTGGCCCATGTTGACAAGTCCAACACCAGAACCGTTGGCGCCGCGCCATGCGGCAACTCCAACAATCGCCCAGTCTTGGGCACGACGATTGAACTTCTGGAAACTCCAGCCGGCACCATTCATTTTGGGAACGCGAATCTCGGTCAGCATTTCGTCTTCAGCAAGGTCGGACTCAAGGAAGCTCTTGTAGAAGTCTGAGGCGGCTATTTCACGTGTTCCGTTTGGTCCTTGAACAACATATGTTGCGCCGAGGGCCAAAGTTGTGGCGGGAAGATCTGATGCGGGGTCGGCGTGAGCGATTGAACCACCGATGGTTCCGCGGTGACGAACTTGTGGGTCGCCAACGTGTCCAGCAGCGTGGGCCAACAACGGAACATGCTGAGCAAGCACCGGAGACTTCTCGACGTCCATGTGACGGGTCATTGCACCAATAGCGATGTGGTCGCCGGCGTCTTTGATGTACGACAAATCGCTGATGCGCGAAATGTCAACGAGAACTGCGGGCTGCGCAAGACGCAACTTCATCATGGGAAGCAAGCTGTGTCCACCAGCAATGAACTTGGCATCGGAGCCATGTTGACCAATGAGTGAAATTGCTTCGGCGGCCGAACTGGCGCGAACGTAATCAAATGCTGCGGGGATCATGTCGTTTCCTCACTTACCTGCTGCGGCCAACACGGCCTTGACGATGTTGTGGTAACCAGTGCAACGGCAAAGGTTGCCTTCGAGACCGATGCGAACTTCGTCCTCGGAGGGGTTGGGATTTTCTTTGAGCAAACTTGTTGCTGCCATCACCATGCCGGGTGTGCAGAATCCGCACTGCAATCCGTGGTTCTCCATGAATGACTGTTGCATTGGGTGCAACGTGCCATCGGCGGCGGCCATTCCTTCGATCGTTGTAATGTCGGCACCATCTGCTTGTACAGCAAGCACGGTGCAACTCTTCACAGCTTCACCGTCAAGGTGCAAACTGCAGGCGCCACATGACGATGTGTCGCAGCCGACGTTGGTGCCGGTGAGATTGAGAACTTCGCGTACGTAATGTACGAGCAGCGTACGCGGCTCGACATCGCTCGTGAACTTCTTGCCGTTCACAGTGACTTTGATCTCCACAGTGGTACCCCCTTCAAAAGCCGCTCCTCAAATGCGGTATGCATTCAAGACAAGCGGGTGACCTATTCTGCCCGATTGAGGGGGAACCCCCTGTATCGGAACACTCCTACCGTAGACGCTGGATGACCTCGGCAGGAAGTGCTGGGAGGCCGGCAACTTCGGGACCAAAAAGGGCTGCAGCAAGAGCTTCGGCTCCGTCAACTAGACGAGGGCCAGGGCGCACAACGACGGCATCGGCATCGATGGCCCAGACGGCGGCTCGAGCCGGCATTTGGTCGAGAACCTTCTGGGCCTGTTCGACCGCGCCGGGCAAGCCGTATCCACATGGTGAGACAACGATGTGATCGGGGTCGGCCTCGCGGATGTCGTCCCAAGTGGTTGGGACCGAGCGTTCTCCTGGAAGGGCCAAAACGGGTTGGCCGCCGGCCGCGACAACGAGATCGGGAACCCAGTGACCGCCCACGAATGGAGGGTCGATCCATTCCAGAATAAAGACCGTCGGTCGCTTGCTGCCTGCGAGGTGCGAATCGGTTCTTTCGCGAAGTGTTGTCAGACGCTGGTGCAAAGAATGAACCAGCGCCCGGCCGCGTTCGGGTACGCCTGCAGCATCGGCCACTGTTTGTACCGAATCAATGACTTCAACGAGCGTATGTGGGTCGATCTGCAGAACGGTGGCCTGGCAGTTGAGGCGGGCAACTGCAAGGTCGACTTCACCACTTGGAACAGCGCAGACGCGGCATAGGTCTTGGCTCAAAATGAGATCAGGGTTGCAGCGAGCGAGCGCTGCATCGTCGAGCGAGTACAACTCATCACCAGCGGCGAGTCGAGCCCGAACCAATTCATCAATTTGAAGGGGAGTGAGATGTTTTGTATCCATTCCGCCAACAACGATCTCACGACCTTGGCGAGCCTCAACCGGAAAATTGCATTCAAAGGTGACGCCAAGAAGTTGGTCGCCAAGTCCGAGATCAAAGATTATTTCGGTTGTAGACGGAAGCAAACTGACAATGCGCACATCTCAAGAGTAGGCGATCTGTCACGATGTAAGCATGGGCGAAGAGGGCAATAGCAGACGTGGCTGGGGTCAGCTCAGTGCTGGCATTGACCTTCCGTTTCATGCTGATTTACGGGTTCCAGAACTCACGGAAATTCGCTTAACGATTCCCAATCCTGAACCGGTGAAAGATGTCGTTGAAGCCGCCCGTCGAGCAGTCATTGACAGATTGGCTGGCGATGTCAGTCCGGGGATGACTGTTGCCGTAGGAGGTGGAAGTCGAGGACTCACCCAACGTGTTGATTTGTTGCGCGGCACGATTGAAGGGTTGCGCGAACTTGGCGCTGAGCCATTTGTCGTTCCAGCGATGGGAAGTCACGGAGGGGGAACCGCCGAAGGACAAATTGAAATGCTTGCATCGTTGGGTATGACACAAGAAACTGTCGGCGCTGAAATTCGTGCGACCATGGAAACCGTTGAAGTAGCGCGTACACCAAGTGGCATGCCGATTTATCTCGATCGATTCGCTGCAGCTGCCGATCGAATTCTTCCGGTCAATCGCATCAAGCCACACACCTGCTTTAAAGGTCCAATCGAAAGTGGCTGTACTAAAATGGCCGTTGTTGGTTTCGGTAAGCAACCTGGTGCGGCGCAGATTCACTCATGCGGGCCAATGGAAATGCGCGAGCGTTTGCTTGATGGCATTGAAACACTTCGCGCAACGGGACGACTTTTGGGTGGTGTTGCTTCGGTTGAGTCGGCTTCAGGTGACATCGTTTCAATCAATGCTCTAACAAGTTCACAAGTTGGCGGAGATGAAGAACGTCGACTCACTGAGATGGCTCGTGATCTAGTACCACTTTTGCCATTTAGTGACATTGACGTATTGATTGTTGAGCGAGGTGGCAAAGATATTTCGGGTACAACGATTGATCCGAATGTCACCGGAAGGTTTTGGGTCCATGGGTTGGCTGAGACCGATCAATTGCGGGTCGCCACAATTGTTTTGTTAGCAATTACTGAAGTATCAGCGGGAAATGTATTAGGAATCGGTCTTGCCGATTTCATTCCTGTGAAAGTCGCCGAACAAATCGATTGGCAAAAGACTTACCTCAATTGCTTCACTGCAGGACCTTCTGGAGTTCGTCGTAGCCGTATGCCTATGGTGCTTCCCGACGAAGAATCGTGTGTGAAAGCAGCACTGTCGATGTGTGGCAGAGGAGTCTCTGAACCAAAGCGTGTTGTGCGTATTCGTTCCACGTTGCATATGACTACGTGTTGGGTGTCAGATGAACTGTTGAAGACTTTGCCTGAAGGCGCTCAAATCATTACTAATTAGTTTGAGTTATTGATCAAACTTTTTGATGCCGGTCATGGCATAGATGAAAGTCAGAATTAACAGCGAAGCCATCGCAATGATTCCGCCCCATGACTGCTCCCATGTGACATCACCCAAGAAACCTTGACGAGCGAAACGCAAGATATTGGTCATCGGATTGATGCGGGCGACTCCGCGCAGCCACCCGCTCATTGCATATAACGGCACTTGCGACGTTGACAAAAAGATCGTGAAGAAGATAGCGAACTGAGTGAGTGTCGCTGCTCCAAGATTGCGCATACGGAACGTGAGACCAAGTGCAAAGCCAGCTGCGACAACAGCAATCGCTACCGAAGCGATGGCAACGCACACGATCGCCATTGGTCCACCGGGTGTATTCATGCCGCCGATGTATCCGACGATCACTACGAATGTGATCGGGACGAAACAACGCACAACCGCTGCGACCAATGAGGAAATGACTGTTACCCAACGTTGTGCGGGGGCCATCAGAATGCGATCAAAGAATCCAGTCTGCATGTCGTTGATGAGTCCAAAGCTGACTCCGAGTGCGCCAAAACTGGCGCCCTGCATGGCATTCAATGGGACGTACCAGTCGAGTGCATTCTTGATACCGAGACTGGTTACTGCAAATCCAAACGCACCACTAAACGCGATGAGTTGGAAAACGGGCATGATGAGTGATGGGATGAACGCCGAGGGCATGCGGCGCACTCTGATCATCGAGCGTTTCACTAAAATGGCGACGACTTCCATGGCCCGGGCGCCGTCGGAGATTGTTCGGACATTCATTGGTTGTTCCGCGGTGAGGTTGCTCATGATGCAGCCAATCGGTTATTCAGCGCACGAAGCGCAAACGCAATACTGATGATCGCAATGACGAGTGGTAGTAGCCAACTCTTAGCAAACTGCGACGCGCTGAGATCGTGATTCATGAAGCCCTGCATACCTTCAACAATGTGCGACATTGGGTTCCAGTCGGCGACCGTGCGATACCAGCCCTTCATGTAGTGACGCGGGAAGAATGCTGATGACAAAAACATCAACACAAAGACCAATGGGAAGGCGCCCTGAACGACTTCGGGACTTCCGGACTTGATGGCGAGACCGGCCATGAGACCACTCATTGCGAGAGCGAGCAGTGCGCCTCCACCGATAAGACCTATGTAACCGATCGGACCACTTTCGACTCGAGCGCCAGCAGACAAGAAGATAATTAAGAAAATCACTACTTGTACAACCGCGACAACCATGCTGCCGGCCAATCGCCCGAGGACGATTGCAGTTCGGCTGATGGGCGAGGCAAGTAGACGCTCAAAGAAACCTTGCTCAATATCGGTTGCAAGATCGCCGGCTGCCGATGTTGAACCAAACAAAACGCCCTGCAGTACTGCGCCAGCAACTGCGTAGTTCATAAACGATTTGGCGATGTTCGCAGTGAAGTAAGGGTCGCCGGCGAGTTTGTTGAAACTGGCAGAACCAAGTGCGGCGAAAAACAGTGGAAAAATAAATGCAGGAGCAAGTACTGCGGGCTGACGTAAACGCCCAACCACGCTTCGGCGAGTCAGTGCAAATGTGTGACGAAAGAGTGAGCGACTCGAACTGGAAGACGCCATCAGTTTCGAGTCAGGCATTTTTGGATCAGCGACAGCGATGCTCATTTACGTCCTCGACGAGACTTCTTCGTTTCTGGAACGGCTTCAGTTTCAACGGGTTTGTTGGCTGCATCTGCGCCTTCAAGCCGATAACCCGTTGCTTCGGCAAAAACATCGTCAAGACTTGGCTCATCAAGTTCAAGGTGGCGGACTTTGAGACCAGCCTCGTCGAGAGCACGAATCACTGACGCAACATCTTCGGCCCCGCGAGCCAGTCCGACTCCGAGCGTTCCTTCTGATGTCGGGCGTAAATCACCAAAGCGCGCCAAGATCACGCGAGCCTCATCGGTTTCGCTACTTGCAACACTGATGCTCAATGTCGGTGAACCCACCATGGCCTTCAGTTCACGAGGTGCACCCTGGCGCACGATATGTCCGTGATCGATGATGGCGATGCGATCAGCAAGTTGATCGGCTTCTTCAAGATA
>WLMQ01000105.1 GCA_009700145.1 Actinomycetota bacterium | reverse complement strand
GTTCGCTACCGTTCCCAATTTTGACTGCATTGATTTTGATTCCGGCTGCCGGATCAATATTGACTCTGATTAGTTCTAACCGTCGTCCCGAAATCACCAAGTTGATTGCATTATTGACTTCGGTGTTCACTGGTGCACTTGGTTTGTGGATGCTCGCATCTTTCAAAACCGGAGAAGCCGGCTACCAATTCACTTCAAAGCATCAGTGGATTTCGTCGTGGCACATCGGTTGGCATGTGGGTGTTGACGGCATCTCGTTGTTCCTTGTTGTCCTGACTGGCATCTTGTTCCCGCTCGTGATTGTTGGCTGCGATCCGCACCACGATGAGAAGCGTTATCTCGCCTGGATTTTGTTACTTGAAGCCGGAGTCATGGGTTCGTTCTTGAGCCTTGACTTGTTCTTGTTCTTCTTGTTCTTCGAAATTGTGTTGGTGCCGATGTATTTCTTGATCGGTGGTTGGGGTTACGACCAGCGCATCTACGCAGCAACCAAGTTCTTCTTGTACACCATGGTCGGCTCGGCCTTCATGTTGGTGGGCATTGTGACGACGGCCTTGCTGGCAAAGAAAGATCTCGGACATATCAGTTTCGATCTCGTCGAAATTGCTGAAAGTGCCAACTTCGCGGCCAGCACTGGTCGATGGTTGTTCTTTGCGTTCGCCATTGCCTTTGCAGTCAAGGTTCCGCTGTTCCCATTGCACACGTGGCTGCCCGATGCCCACACTCAAGCACCTACTGGTGGCTCAGTGATCTTGGCTGGTGTGTTGTTGAAGCTCGGCACATATGGCTTGTTGCGCTTTGGTGTTTATTTGTTCCCAGAAGCTGCTTTATGGAGTCGAGAGATCTTCTTAACTTTGGCAGTGATCGGAATCATTTGGGGTGCAGTTGCTGCAACCATGCAAAAAGACCTCAAGCGCCTTGTCGCTTATTCATCAGTTGCTCACCTCGGTTTCATTGTGCTCGGAACGTTTGCTTTCACTGCAGAAGCGATGGGTGGTGGAGTCATGCAAATGATTAACCACGGAGTCTCAACTGGCGCACTCTTCTTGTTGGTCGGCATGATCTACGAACGTCGTCACACACGCTTGATCTCCGAACTCAAGGGCTTGCAAAAAGTTGCGCCGATTTTTGCCGCAGCCTTCATGGTCGTGATGTTGTCAAGTATTGGCGTACCCGGACTCAATGGTTTCGTTGGTGAGTTCTTGATCTTGATCGGTAGCTTCACGACATCTCGTTGGTGGGTTGTCGTTGCGGCAACTGGCGTGATCTTGGCGGCGTTGTATTTGCTCTGGGCTTACCAGCGGGTCTTCCACGGCGAACCAGATGAAGCCAACTCAACTTTCCGCGAGCTGCGTTTGCGCGAAGGGTTGGTCTTGTTGCCATTCATCGGACTCATCATTTTCTGTGGCGTGTACCCGAAGCCAATGCTTGATCGCATTGAACCAAGTGTGAAAGCAATCTTGGTTCGCGTTGAAGAAAAGACTGGTTACGTTGCGCCAGAGCCTGTGGTTCTGACATCTGAAGGGGAAGAGGGTTGATGGGCGCTCAAACCATGACTTATCCGTCAATCGATTGGTTGGCTATTACGCCGATCATCATTCTGCTCGGTGGCATGATGATCAACTTGGTGCTTGCGGCACTCACTCGGGCTTGGCCACGTGCTTGGTACGCAATTGGAACTGTCGAGTTGGCAGTTGCAGCGCTTATTGTTGAAATGTTTTTGTGGCATGACATCAACAAAAATGGTGCCCGCATCATCATCAATAATGCGATTTCGATTGACCACTTCACAATGTTCTGTTGGATCGGTATCGCAGGAGCCTTAGCGCTTGTGTCACTATCGACTGCCGAATACTTGCGTCGTGAATCACTTGATGGCCCCGAGGTATATGCGTTGTACATCTGCGCAGCACTTGGCGCCATGATCATGACCGCATCGAACGACATGATCGTGTTGTTCCTTGGTCTTGAAACATTGTCAATCGCTTTGTACGTCTTGGCTGCAAGTCATCGTCGTCGTGCCGAAAGCCAAGAGAGTGGTTTGAAGTACTTCATTCTTGGTGGCTTTGCCTCGGCTTTCTTCTTGTACGGCATCGCATTGATCTACGGTTCAACCGGAACCACCAATATCGCGGGTATCGGCAAGGTGTTGTCAACCGAAGTATTCGTCAAGGGTGATGATGCGATGTTGCTCGCAGGCATCGCATTGCTCATCGTCGGACTTGCCTTCAAGGTTGCTGTCGTACCGTTCCACTTCTGGACTCCCGATGTGTACCAAGGTGCACCAACACCCGTGACTTCGTTTATGGCATCGGTCGGTAAGTTTGCGGCCTTTGCAGCTCTACTTCGAGTTGTTGCGACTGCATTACCGAGCCGTGCTGAAGACTGGCGTCCAGTGATTTGGGTTCTGGCGATCTTGTCGGTAGTTGTGGGTTCGGTGCTCGCCGTTGTGCAGACGGACGTCAAACGCATGTTGGCGTATTCGTCAATTAGTCATGCCGGATTCATGATGATCGGTATTGAATCCATTGGTCATAGCGGCGACGTTGATGGATTGCCCGCCACGTTGATGTACTTGATGATCTATTCGGTTTTGGTCATCGGAACGTTCACTGTGGTGTCACTCGTGACTCGTACTGGTGACAGTGGTAGCGACATCGGTTCGTTCCGCGGACTCGGAAAAGAACGCCCAGCGTTGGCATTGGCGATGACGATTTTCTTGTTGGCCCAGGCTGGTATGCCCCTCACATCGGGCTTCATTGCCAAGTTTGGCGTCATTAAGGCCGCCGCCACGAATCATAGTTACGCCATTGCGATTATCGCCATGGTTGCTTCGGTGATTGCGGCTTTGTTGTACTTGCGCATCATGATCAGCATGTGGTTGACCGACGAAGAGTCGGGCGACGACAAGCGGGAAGCCATCAAGGTGCCGTTCACCGCTGGTTTCGTTGTTGCCGGATCGGCCTTCTTCACGTTGCTCGTGGGTGTCTGGCCAAGTTGGTTGATTGACGCTTCACAAGCTGCTTTACAACTCGCTAAATAACCTGCCGCTTTAATTCAGTGTGGGGGTAACCCCGAAATTGCCAGATCCCCATGACAGACTGATGGCATGTTTGAAACGCCGGAGTACCTCTCGCCATCGTCAATTTCGACGTATCGCGATTGCCCGATGAAGTTTAAGTTCTCGCGCATTGATCGAATCGTTGAACCGCCAACTTGGCAAACGCATCTCGGAACATTTGTCCATGAAGTTCTCGAACACTTTTACCAACTCGACGCCGATGTACGGACGGTTGAATCAGTCAAGACCACGGCAACTGAGCGTTGGACCGAGGGCGAATGGGAATCAAAGGTTAACGATCTAGAAAAAAAACTTGGAACGATCACAGATTTTAAAAAGTCGGCCTTTGAGTGCATGACCAATTTGTGGAAAATTGAAGATCCACAGCAGACCGAACTCATCGGCATGGAATACGAGCTCTTTACCGATGTTGAAGGTGTTCGCATGAAGGGCTTTGTCGATCGTTTTCTTTTTGATGATGATGGGAAAATCATCATTAGTGATTACAAGACTGGATCAATTCCAAATCCAAGATTTAAATCAGACGATGACAAATACTTCCAACTTCTGGCATACGCGCTCATGTTTGAATCAGCCGACCAAGAAGAAACTTCAAAATTGCAGTTGCTGTACTTGAAGCACAGCGCGAACCACGAGGTTTCTGTGACGCCAGTGAAACTCGCGATTGCTCGCGGCGTCATTGTCGAGACAAAAGAAGCGATTGATCAAGCATGTGCGACTGAAAACTTTGCGTGCAACAAGACAAAATTATGCGACTGGTGCTTCCACAAGCCGTATTGCCCCGCACATCAGTAATTCAGTTCACTATTTGACTGATTTGATTAACGCGTCAAAAAGATTCTGCTGCTGCTGATCTTCGGCCGCCGAGTCTTCGGGGTGCCACTGCACTGCGACATACCAAGTGGCCGTCGTGCTTTCGATGGCTTCGATCGTTCCATCTGTTGCAATTCCAGAGACGACAAAACCACGACCGAGAGAGTCGACTGCTTGGTGATGGAATGAATGACAGGCTTTTGCCTGAGTCGCGCCGATTGCTTGAGCGACTTTTGAGTCTGGGGTGAGATTGACCGGATGATATTTCTGACGGTGGTCATCAGTTCCGAGATCTTGGATCAATGTTCCGCCATGGGCGACGTTCACCACTTGCAAACCACGACAGATGGCGAGCATCGGAATGTCTACGGCTAAAGCGTGGCGCGCCACAGCCAGCTCGATTTCGTCGTGACTCGGATTAATTCCGTAAAGTTCGGGTGCAGTTGCGGATTGTCCGTAATGTTTCGGATCAATATCGCCGCCACCGTGCAGAACAATTGCATCGCATCGTGACAACAAAGTTTCGAGTTGATCATGAAGATCGGCGATGGGCGGCAAAATGATCGGAATACCGCCCGCGCGGGTGATGGCATGTGCGTATGTGCGTCCGATTCCGAATGCGGGACCGCGCACGCCCGTGGCGTCAGTGATCTCACGACCAACAATTAATACAACGGGATTCTTCACAAAATCATTCTGCCAGCAGCGCCAGCGGTAAAGATGGGTATATGACTTCGTTGCTCGATTCAGTGTCCTTTGCCAGTGGTACCAAAATGCCCAACCGCTTTATGTTGGCCCCGCTGACCAATCAGCAAAGTCACGCCGACGGAACTCTTTCGAATGAAGAGCACCACTGGCTCGCCATGCGGGCGCAAGGCGGTTTTGGATTAACGATGACGTGTGCAGCCCAGGTTCAAAGGACTGGTCAGGGATTCGCGGGACAGTTAGCAACATATGGTGACGAGCACATTCCTGGACTCAAGCGTCTGGCTCGGGATATTAAGTCTCAAGGAAGTTTGTCAATCGTCCAGTTGCATCATTCGGGTCAAAAATCACCTGCCGAGCTCATTGGTCAGGCGCCATTGTGTCCGTCCGATGATGCTGCAACTGGTGCTCGAGCAATGACCAATGCCGAGGTCTACGAGACTATTAACGCTTTTGTTGATGCGGCAGTACGTTGCGAGAAGGCCGGTTTTGAAGGTGTTGAATTACATGGTGCTCACGGCTATTTGATTGGCCAATTCTTGTCGCCCGAGATCAATCAACGTACTGATGAATTCGGTGGAAGTCTGGATAACCGCGCTGGCTTTTTGTTGGCCATTATTGACGGAATTCGACGCGACTGTCGCGACTCATTGAACCTGTCGGTTCGACTCTCGCCAGAACGTTTTGGCTTGAAGACATCGGAGATGCTTGAACTCTTTAGCTGGCTTGTTGATTCTAAAAAACTTGACTTCATCGACATGTCAATGTGGGACGTTCGCAAGGATGCAGTCGATGAAGAGTTTGCCGGAAAGACATTGATGCAGCTGTTCGCTAACGCCGAACGCGGCACTACGCGACTTGGAGTTGCTGGCAAGATTTATTCGGCAGCCGATGCTCAGTGGGCCGTGGATAATGGTGCCGACTTTGCTGTGATCGGTCGTGCGGCAATCGCGCATCATGACTTTGCGCGATTGGCTGGCGCCGATGCGGAATTTACAATGCGTGCTTTGCCGATCAACCCAGAAGATCTCAAAGCCGAAGGTCTGTCGGACGGGTTCATTGAATACATGAAGGTTTTCAAGGGTTTCGTCGCCGAAGCCTAGAGTGGACTATATGTCCGATCGTTCAATCACACTTCGTAATCCAGCCGACGATTCGGTGATACAAGAAGTCCCCTTAGCGACAGCTCACGATGTTGATCAAGCGGTTATTCATGCGCAAGCCGCATTGCCAGCATGGCGTGATATGGCACCAAACGATCGCATCAAGATCATGCGTCGCTTCGCTGAAACGATTGCTGCGCATGCCCAAGAGTTAGCCGAACTTGATACGCGCAATATGGGAATGCCGATTGGTTCGAGTAAGTGGTGTGCCGACACTGCTGCTGAAGTCATTCATTACTACGCGGGCGCAATCGACAAGCATCTCGGTCATACGTATCCAGTAGCTGGTGGAGTCACAATGACCTTTCATGAGCCACTCGGCGTTGTCGGTTTGATTGTGCCTTGGAACTTTCCTTTACTCATTGCTTGTTGGAAACTTGGACCAGCATTGGCGTGTGGCAATACAGTGATATTGAAACCAGCCGAGACAACTCCATTAAGTGCGATACGACTTGGTGAACTAGCACTCGAGGCCGGAATTCCTGAGGGAGTTTTACAAGTAGTTGTCGGAACTGGCCCCGAAGCAGGATGGCGATTAGTTGAACATCCGATGGTCCGCAAAATCGGGTTTACCGGAAGCACTGCTGTCGGTAAGCGCATTATGGCTGGTGCTGCTGAGCATTTGAAGCGAGTCACTCTTGAACTTGGCGGGAAGAGTGCCAACATTATTTTCGCCGACGCCGATATTGAAACAGTTGCCGCATCAGCACCAGGTGCAGTCTTTGATAACAGTGGACAAGATTGCTGTTCGCGCTCAAGAATTTTTGTGCAACGACCAATCTTTGATGAGTTTGTTGAAT
This sequence comes from Actinomycetota bacterium, assembly GCA_009700145.1. GTDB lineage: Bacteria > Actinomycetota > Acidimicrobiia > Acidimicrobiales > Ilumatobacteraceae > Casp-actino8. The sequence continues at coordinate 229 of WLMQ01000105.1, read as the reverse complement.
TGATGATCGCCGAGACGAAGAAAATTGTCGTGGGTGACCCAATGGATCCGCAAACCGCAATGGGGCCATTGTTTACGCGGGCACATCACGATCGAGTGTCGTCGTATCTTGAAGGTGTGACACCAACGTGGACTGGCGCTGCACCAACCGGTAATGGCTATTGGTTTCCGTGCACGATTATCGCGACGAGTGATATCACAAGTCGAGTGCGCACCGAAGAAATCTTTGG
>WLMQ01000104.1 GCA_009700145.1 Actinomycetota bacterium | reverse complement strand
GTGCCGCGATTGGAGGTCGGCGAAATCTTGGGGATCAACGTGACTGACCCAAGCTGGCAATGATGGATCAATCGTGGCGAGTAGGTTTTCAATCTCACGAACGTGGTCTGCAGATGTGCCGGTCAGTGGGGGATGAATCGAAACGCCACGAACTTGAAGATTTAGTGTTCGGCACTTTTCGAGTAGTTGGGTGACATCACCAATTGCGGCACCGTAACGATTCATCGACGAGCGAATTTTGACAACGACCTGGCGAGAATTGTTTGATAAGGCCGCCGCTTGAATATGAGCGATCGAGCCCACCGTCAAAATTGCGTCGTCACGAAGATCCTCGGGAAGTTCAAGGCTTGGAGTGAGCACGACAGGCGTGCAATGAGCCGGTACCGACGACACTTCGAAGATTGTTCCGACGGCGATGGTGGGGGCTAGCTCGCCAGCGCAAGTTGCGAGCCAGTCACGACCAAATCCGTAGCCATTGCCTTTGACGACGGGCACAAGACCGTGAACAGAGTTGGCAAGCGAAGTGACGTGGTTGTTCCAGGCATCAGATTGAACGGTCAGAACGAGGGCCACGGGCAAGACGCTACCGAATGATGTCGAATGGGCGTTTCATGCTGGTCTTTTTAAATCCGACTTGTTAAGTCGGGTATTGGCTTCTAGCCTGACGCCATGAGTAGTCGCATCTTTGGATTCCCCAATCCCGTGAATGAACGGTCGGCGCGCTGGGTTGCCGCCGGAGTGGTACTTCAAGCGGTGTTGTTTTTGATCGTGCGTCAAGGCTGGGTGCTCATTCCGTTGGCCTACGGCTTTACAGCTCGAGTTTTGACCGGTCCAAAATTGAGCCCCCTCGGGCAATTGTCCACTCGAATTCTTACGCCGGCAATGAAAGGTGAGGGTCGATTTGTTCCGGGCCCGCCAAAGCGTTTCGCTCAGGGCGTTGGCTTAGTGTTTTCAGTCGGCGCAAGTATTGCCTGGTTTGGCGGAGTTCACGTTGTCGCGATTGTTCTGATTGCTGGACTCACAGTGGCCGCAAGTCTCGAAGCATTTGTGGGCTATTGCCTGGGTTGTGCGATCTTTGGTCAGTTGATGAAGATCGGTGTGATCCCCGAGTCGGTGTGCGAAGACTGCAATGACATTTCACGCCGACTTGTTCGCCCCAACGTCTAACCCCTTAGTTTTTCTGGTGGCAGAAATGCGGAGTTTTCTGCATGTTTTTGCCACCAGAAAAACCAAGGGGAGTTAGTCAAACTTTGGAGAAAGCGCGCCAAGATCGCGCGTTGCGATCACGCCTTTCCAGACGCCTGTCCCATAAGCGACGTCGTCAGCAAGTTTGAGTGCGCAATAAGAAACCGGATCAACCTTTGGTTTCGTTGCAAACCATTTTGTGAGCGATGGAAGCACGATTGCGGCTAATGCGACGCGACGGCCGCGACGACTGAACAATGCGAGCACGAGTGCGATGGGCCACCACGTACGGGTGATTGCTTGAGCGATCATTCGGCCGGCATGAATGTTTCCTTGACCGGCTAGTCGCAGCGCAAGGGTTCGAGAATCTGGTTGTGAACTGATTTTTCGTTCAAGGGCGACCGTTGAACCTGCGCCAATTGTTAGTCCGATGAGTGGGTGACCAATTGCAAATGCGCTCCATGCCAATGCACTCCAGCGATTGATTCGTAACGGTGTCGCTGCTCCAGGATGCCGTTGGTTGAGCGGTGCGGCTGCCGACCCGTACGAAACTCTTTGCTTCCACGCATCTAGAAGTGAGGCGCGTGGACTGTGCAGCACTACGACTGAAGGTTCGTAACGACACACCACATCGGCTTCAAGAAGTCGCCAGACAAGATCAACGTCTTCGCCATATCGCAGTGACTCATCAAACCCGCGATGCACGCGTAGGAGGTCGGTGCGAATCAGCAGCGCGGTCGTCGGCACGTATGAAACTCTCGAATTCTTGCGAATACGTGCTGGTTCGGGGCCAAGGTCAAGAGGCGATTCGCTTGCTTCGTAGCGTTGCAACAAAGTTGATCCAGACTCACTGGCGATTCGTGGAGCGACAACTCCAACTGATGAATCTTCAAAATGCTTCAGCAAGTTGATCCATGAATCATCAGAGAGCGAAGTATCGGCGTCAAGGAAAAATGTAATTGGTGTTGTGATGTGATCGAGTGCTGTATTGCGCGCGACTGCTGGACCACCTGCAGTGTCACGACGGATGATTTGTGCACCAGTGATTTCCGTGAGCGCAGGCGACGAGCCGTCATCAATAACCAGAACTTTGTGCGCAGCAGAAACCTGTGCGACCAGTTTGGAAAGTTGTTCAATGCTGCCGTTGTGAACTGGAATGACAACGGTGACAGCGCTTGGTTTGAGGGATATCTCCATTGAATCAAGAATCGGATGAACCGCGCCTGCATCAAGAAGCCGTTGAATTGTGCTCGTGGAGCTACTTGAAACTTCGGCGTGGTTTTCTAAGGCTTCGAGAACTGATCGGGCGGCCGATGAAAAGCGAAAAACCTTAAGTGGTGACCCAGCAACAACTGTGTCACCTTCAGTGTTGGCTCGCCGCCACCACGAAGAATCGGTCTGATAACGAGTCACTTAAGAATTCCAGTGATCAAAATCAGCAAAAAGGTCATGAGCCCACTGCTCAAGAAGTTTGAGTCCATCTGATGCAGCGGCTCGTGTCGGGTCGCCGAGGACTCCGTTGCTGCTGACCGCGCGAATACCTCCCGCTCGCATGTCATCAATGATGTGCGCCAACGGTTGAGTATTGCCAACTTCGGCCAATGTCATATCAACTTCAAATGGTGACAACGCCAACATCACTGAGGTTTCGGCTTGACCAGCGTGGGTATCGGTATCGGCGACTCCTGAGGGAGACCAGAAAAGAACATTTTGCTGATCGTGATCGAGCACTTTTTTCGCGGCCTGAATCGCTGGCGAATTTCCGCCGTGACCATTCACGAAAACAACTCCGCCACACCAAGTGGCCGATCGCACGATCTCAATCAACATTGATGTTGTCGTTTCAGTACCGACCGACAATGTTCCGGAGAAACCTGAATGTTCACCACTCGCAGTGATTGGTAGAGGGGGAGCCAAATACGTTTGTGCTCGTGCTTGAGTGAGGCGATGGCTCAGTTCAAGCGCAATACGTGTGTCGGTATCGAACGGCAGGTGCGGACCATGTTGTTCCCACGAACCTACGGGCACTACCAAGACGGGCCGACTGAGACGTACCTCGTCGGCCTGAGTCATGACTGGTAACCCCACTCGCGCAATTTGCTCACGATCAATTCGGCAGCCTCGCGCGGTTCAAGGTGAACCGTTTCTCCATGACCCTTGGCAGTTGATGTATCGGTGATCTGTCTTACGCGGTCGAGCGCAGAATTTCCGACAGGCGCGGCGACCGCCCGAGCGCGGGGCCGATATGCACGTGTCGGTGGAGTTTCAACCGCGACTTGATTGACCGTCACTATTTCAATGACTTGTTTGTTCGCGGCCATTGAACCCTTAAGCGAGGCACGGCGCAAGCGAGCTGTTGAACCTTCAACCGAGATCACTGCCTGACCACGAATCTCAAGTTGCTCACGACGTCCTCCGTCGAGGCGACGTAGTGCAGTGATGGGGGACTGTGCCCCGGTTGGCAGAACTATGTCAACGAGACCGAGTGCTTGGGCGAACGAAAGTTGGGCAGCAATAAATGCTGGCACCGATCCCGAGCCACGGTCGGATGAATAGTCACCACACCAAATCAACGAACAATGTGACACTGCTTGAGCGATTGCCTGGGCAATGACGGCACTGTCATGCGAACGATCAATATCAATACGAACAGCGCGCTGGGCACCTCGGGCGATTGCGTCGCGTAAGACAGCCTCGGCACCGACAGGTCCTGCGGTGACAACGATGACTTCGTCATTGGTATTTTCGGCAACGCGCAATGCGTATTCGAGAGCAGCCTGATCGGCGTAAGAGAATCCCATGAAACGATCGTCGTCAATGTCGGTTTGACCCGAAGCATTAATCCATTTCAGACATACGGCGATTGTCATGGGAATTTCACTCAGGTGCGATGGAAGACGATGCCGTAGCCGCCTTCGGGGTAGGTCCAGGTGATTGCTCCGGCTTCGTTGCAGACCATATAACACGTTCCGCATTCAAAACAGTTTTCATAGTTGAACAAGATGCCACCATCGCTGGTCGGAACAAAAAGATTTGCGGGGCAAGCCACAACACATTCACGCGTCGTGCATCCACGACATGAGTCACCATTGACCGTGATATGGGCGCGTTCGTGAATACGAAACTCGGCGGTGTCAATGCGCTCCTGAAACGACAATTCGGCCCAAGTGGTATCGCGCTCAATATTGTTAGCTGCACGTAATGATTCGAGTGACATCAGCCAAATCCTTTCAAGCCAGTGAGTGCATCGCGAACAAGATCCATCAAAGAGATGCCGGCTTTCTTGCGTTCTTCTCGCAAGATACGGCGAACACCCGGTTTTGGATGCGGGTTTTCAACACGGAACATCCGCTCAACAATTCCGGTAACGAAACCGGGATATTTGTGTTGCACGCGATCGGATAACACAAGATGTGGAATCTTGCGTAACTTTTTGTGATCTTTAAGAACGAAAGTCTCATTGAGTTTTTTGGTGTACGTCTGCAAGCCCGCGGCTGTTGTATTGCCAGCAGTCATTGCTTGTGCCGCAGATTGACCGGCATACATTCCACTGGCCATTGCAAAGTTGACACCTTCAAGCCAAATGCCAGCGGCTAAACACAGTGCTGCCGCATCTCCAGCAACAAGTAGTCCATCGGCGACCATCTTGGGCATCATGTCCAGACCAGCTTCGGGAATCAAGTGAGCTGAGTACTCGATGACTTCGGCGCCTTCAATGAGTGGCGCAATGGCAGGATGTCGTTTGAGTTCAGCGATGATTTCTTCGGGGCGCTTTTTCTGCGCTGACAACTTCGGCAACTTCAACACGACGCCGACAGCAATGGTGTCAAGGTTGGTATAGATAAACCCACCGCCGTTGACACCAGAAGTGCCACCAAGAATTTCAATGTCAACACCTTGATTGTCGCGAACTCCGAAACGTTCGTCAATGACGCTCTTAGGAAGTGACAGAGTCTCTTTGACGCCAAGTGTGTAGTTGCTGGCGTCGACTGCTTTATAAAGACCAGCTTCTTTGGCGATGAAACTGTTCACGCCATCACAGGCAATGACGACCGAAGCAGTGAGGTCTCCGTCGGGACGATCGGTTGTGATGCCGTTGATACGACCTTGTGCGTCGCGCAACAAACCAGTCACGGTCGTTGAACAAATGAGTTCGGCGCCAGCGGCTACTGCCTGTTGGGCAAGCCAGTTATCAAAGTCGGGTCGATAAGCAGTTGCCCCGTTGTACGGTGCTTGGCCCCATGCATTGCTGCGATAGTCAATGTTGAGTGCACCAGTATCAGATAACAACATCGTCGAACGACGGACGATCCAACGTTGAATTGGTGCATGCTCAAACCAGTCGGGGATGAGCTCATCAAGAATGCGTGGATAGATGACTCCGCCGTACATGTTCTTTGAACCTGGGAAAGGTCCGCGTTCAATGAGTACGACGCGCTTGCCTGCTTTGGCGGCAGCGATGGCAGCACAAGAACCAGCAGGCCCGGCACCGACAACAATGATGTCGGTATCGGTCATGCTGCACCGACTTGTGATTCAACATGCATCAGTTGTGCGAGTTGTTCAAGTACAGCGTTGGCATCGGCGACAATTGCGAGGTCGGCCATTTGCATCATGGGGCAGTGGGCATCGGTGTTCACACTAATGATGTGTTCTGGTTGACCGAGTCCACTGGTGTGTTGCACTGCGCCACTAATTCCGAAGGCGATGTAGAGGTCTGGATCAACGATGACGCCGGTTGTACCGATCTGACGTTCGTGATCGGCCCAGCCGCGATCGGTGATGACGCGGGTGACTCCCATTGATGCATCAAGAGCAGCCGCAACATTTTGAAGTTGCACAAAGCGTTCGCCACTTTCGAGTCCGGCACCGCCACCGATAATTCGTGGAGCTTCCGAAAGGTCCATCGTTGACGCATCGGGTGGCATGACAGCGACTGAGATCACAGATACGTGAGCGGCGTTTGCAGTCGGAAGGTTTTCAACTCGAGAGATAGTCGGTACTGCTGACACTGTGTCAACGCCACGAATGCCAATCTGCAAGGTTGCGATGAATGGTGCAAGAGGTGAGTAGTCAGCGATTGCTAGTCCGCCGTGGAGCGAGACGCTGACCTTGTTGTCGGTGATTGAAATTGCCCCGGCAAACAAAGATCGTCCGAGCGCATGGGCGAGATGGGGAGCGAGGTCGCGGCCATCTGGGGTGGCGGGGAGAATGATTGTTTCGTTGAGGCGGCCAATCTGAGTGATGGCGGTGATGATCTGTGAAGCACCGACTTCAGCTTCAGCCAGCCAGACATTGCGTGCGACGTTGGCAAGGTTTTCGAGTGCCTGAGAGGTTCCCGAACCAATGATGAGCGCGTGACCCGAGGCTTCACAGATGGTTTCGTCGGCGCCTGCTGGGGCGACTCCATCACGGACGGGGATTACGGCAATCATGACCTAGTCAGATTACGCCGACTCTCACTGAATTCGAGGTGTTAGACCGCGGTTTCTTGGGTGGCTTTGGACGTGAGCTTTTTCTTCACGAACCGCACCAGTTCAATCGCGAAAGTAACGGCTAATGCTGCGGCAAAAGCGACGATAAAGGCCTTGGTGTGGTCGTTTTCAAATTTGGTTCCAAATGAATAGCCCAAGATGGCGGCATACGAAGCCCAGATGAC
>WLMQ01000103.1 GCA_009700145.1 Actinomycetota bacterium | reverse complement strand
TTCACTTGATGCTCCCGTCTACAGCCACGTTGTATACGACATCGTTGAAGGTGAAAATGTCACTGTTTGTCAGCCCGACATTTTGATTCTTGAAGGACTCAACGTTTTACAAGTCGGCGCGCCAGGTAACGAAGCCACCGAGTTCGTGAGCGACTACTTCGACTTCTCAATTTACATCGATGCCCTTGAAGCAGATATTGAGAATTGGTACGTCAACCGCTTCTTGAGTCTGTGCGATTCGGTCTTCCAAGACCCGAACAGTTTCTTCCAGCATTTCGCCCAATTGTCTCGTGAAGAAGCAACTGCCACAGCTCGCGGTATCTGGAAGGGCATCAACGGACTCAACCTCAAAGAGAATATTGAGCCAACTCGAGATCGCGCCTCGCTCATTTTGCGTAAAGGCGAAGACCATCGTGTTTCCGATGTCCGCCTGCGCAAACTCTAAACCTGTCAGAATTTAGCTGTGGCAAACGCTCGGGCAAAAGCAAAAAAGAAGCGTCGCAAGAAAAAGGGCACTAAGGCTCGCGGCCCCGCAATCTTTTTGATCCTCATGTTTGTCGCCGCTGGCGTATTACTGATTGCCCAGATCCAGAAATCGCCAGGTTCAGAGACCACTCCAATCGGCATTGACTCCACAACAATTGCGCCAGGTGTTGATCTCAGTACAGCCCCAATCAACACAGATGCATCTAGCACTTCTGGCACCGATCCGAGCAATCTTGGAAATCCAGTCACGGTTCATAGCGACACACTTGGAGATCTTGATGTTGATCAAGTGATTGATGACTGGACCGGAGTCGATTCACCGCAACTGCCGGACACAATTTCACAAGTTGACGCAAGTACTGTTGAAAATAGTTACATCAATGGCAACTTGCCTGATGGTTTCTATGTTGGCTATTTGGTGTCAGTGAACGATGAGACCGAACAAGGTTTTACTTTCGATATTCGATCATCAACTGATGAAACGATTCCAGTCACTTCAGGGCAGCAGTTGTATCCCGCCTATGTCAGTTCACTGATCTATGTTTCTCTGCGCACGACATCAGACGCAAACACAGCAATCTCAGCAGCTAAATACTTTGAACTCGCGCAATCAAACATCGCAGAATTTGTGATTCCGAAAACAGATTTATCGGCCCTCGTGACGGGAACCTACATGTTGTTGACAGTTATTGATGGAACCGTGATTGCCGCCGAAGGCATCAACGCCAACTAGCCTTCGGTCAATTGCCCGCGGTCGCGTGCCTGTTTAATCAACATTTCTGTATGACTCCACAGTGCAGACGAACCGTCGCCAATGGGTGAGAGGCGCTTCACAGCCTGCGGATAACTCACTCCATGACGCTTCCAAGGCGACTCGTCTCCAGCGTGGTGATTGAGCATCGCTGGCTGCATGCGGTCAACTGCGTTTGCAAATTGACTCTCGGGAGTTTCTTGCGCTTCGTATTCATTCCACAATGAACGAAGGCGATCTCGTTGATCATCGGGCAACAAACCAAAGATGCGATCAGCGGCTTTCTGCTCGCGTTCATCTTTATCGGCATAACCATTGGTGTCGTACGCAAAAGTATCGCCTGCATCAATTTCAACAATGTCGTGCACCAAACACAGTGCGAGCACATGCGCGATATCGACGTCGGCATTGCTCCACTCTTGTAACACCAACGCATACATCGCCAAATGCCACGAATGCTCGGCGGTGTTCTCACGTCGTGATCCGCCGGTGATTGCTGTTTGACGTTCAATTTGTTTGAGCTGGTCGATCTCCATCAAGAAGTTCAGTTGTTGTTGAAGACGTTGATCGCTCATGATGGGTCCTTACGACAGAAGTGTGGCTAGAGCCCAGATGGCGGCAATGAAACCGAGTGCACCCATGAAAATACTGCGGCTCAACGGTGCTCGAGAAAGGTCGCCTTCTTTCGGAGCCGGCGGTGGTTTGACGATGGCCAAAAGATTGCCGACGAAAAGTGCACCGCCTAAAGCCAAGATCAGCCAGCCCAAAAGTGTCTTGGCGTCTCCGAACAGCATGGTTCTATTGTGCCAGCACCCGCACTTAAAGAATCTGCCGAACTGGTGCGGCAAAATATAGCGTATACGCTATATTTGTTTCATGAACTTCGCCCAAGTGCTTCGAGATTCCCGCCAACTCGGAGGACTCACCCAGTCCCAACTCTCGACTCGATCCGGAATTACCCAATCGGTCATCAGCGCCTACGAACGAGGTCGCCGCGAACCCGGGGCAGAAACATTTCTCATGTTGATCGAGGCTGCTGGCCTCGACTTCATCATTCGCGTTCCCAAGAATACCTACCAACATCCCACACTCCCCGATTCGGCACAAACACGGGCCCTCGTGAAACATCGACAACGGATCCTTGATCTTGTCGCCGAACATCACGCCAGCAATGTGCGCATCTTCGGCAGTGTGGCCCGGGGCGAAGCAAAGCCCGACAGCGACATCGACATCCTGGTCGACTTTGGTCCTAACACCGGACTGTTCACAATTATTGCTTTGCAAAATCAGCTCAGCGAATTACTGCACTTCCCTATCGATCTCGGCGATCCGAAATCACTCAAACCCCATGTCCAACCCTCAGTCAAGAAGGATGTTCAACCATTATGAAACCAAGTGACACGCTTCTTTTCAGAAACCGAATTGTTCACGATTACTTCGGAGTTGATTTCTCAATTTTAGAAAATACGGTGAAGCACGACCTTGATCAACTTGAAATCGTGATCCGCCAAATTCTCTCTGATGAAGGCACCACCTGGCAGTTCAGGTCTTTCGCCGACCTCACGGATGCGTCATACTGAACCTATGGGATTTCACCACGTTGCCATTGCCATCAATGATGTCCAGGCCAATTACGACTTCTACACCCAAGTCATGGGTTTTGAATTGGTCAAGACCGTCACCGCACCAACGCCCGAAGGCGGGTACAGCAAGCACTTCTTTTATTCGACCGGCAAGAACGACGCTGGCGAACAAGGGATGATTGCGTTTTGGAACATTCACGTTGAAAGCCTGGAAGGTTTTGAAACCAATCTCAACAAAGCAGCTGGCTTACCGTGGTGGGCCAATCACTTTGCCTTTAATTCACCTACTGAAGAACACCTCGAAGATCGTCGCGAAAACTGGCGCTCCCACGGCCACACCGTGCTTGAAGTGAATCACGAATTTTGTCGATCAATTTATATCCGCGATCCTGAAGGCAACACCGTTGAGTTCTGTTTGAATCTTCGCGAATTCACTGACGAAGAAAAACTCCATGCCATGGAACTTTTGCTCGACCCGAATCCACCAATGGAAAAACAATTTGGTGCAAAAATTTGGCAACCCGAAGGTGACGCTCTCGTCATACCAGCGGGCTGATCACGCCAACTTTTTAATCGTGATTGTCGTATGGCGAATCAGCGTGGAAGTTTTTCGCCATATTGCGGAACTTGGTGAACTCGCCAAAGAAGGCCAACTTCACTAATCCCGTCGGTCCCGCACGGTGCTTACCGATAATGATTTCAGCCACGCCTTTTTCGGCATTCTCGGAAGTCTCGCCTTTTTCATTGCGGTACATCTCGGGTCGGTGCAAGAACATCACAATGTCGGCATCTTGTTCGAGCGAACCTGATTCGCGTAGATCCGACAACTGCGGACGCTTATCTTGACGTTCCTCAAGACGACGACTGAGCTGGCTGAGTGCCATCACCGGCACGTCAAGTTCGCGCGCCAAAATTTTGAGGTTACGGCTGATCTCACTGACTTCAAGTTGACGACTCTCGCTGTTATTGCCGCTCATCAATTGCAAATAGTCAATAACGATGAGGCCAAGTCCGTTGTATTTCGCTTTGAGTCGACGAGCCTTGGCACGAATTTCCATCACGGTGACACTGGCGTTGTCATCAAGGAACAACAGACGGTTATCGAGTCGACCAACTGCGAGGTTGATCTTGCTCCATTCTGGTTCGCTGATATTTCCTGTTCGTAGACGCTTTGAATCCACTTCGGCTTCACTCGACAAAAAGCGCATTGTTAACTCGGTGTGGCTCATTTCTAGAGAGAAAACAAGAACGGGCAAGTTCGTTGTTTGGGCCACGTTGCTCGCAATGTTGAGAGCAAATGCGGTCTTGCCCATTGCGGGACGAGCGCCAACGATGACCAACGAGGAGGGTTGCAATCCAAGAATAATTTCGTCAAGATCGGTGAACCCAGTAGGCACACCTGTGAGCGTCACCTTGCTTTCAAATCGCTTCTCTAATTCTTCAGTTGCCAAACCTAAAAGGTCGTTGATCTGTCGCGTCGAATCAGTGACCCGTTCTTCAGCAACAGCAAACACGCGTGATTCGGCCTCGTCGAGTGCTCGAGCAACATCATCGGGTTCGGTGTACGCGATCTCGGCGATTTCACTAGCGACACCAATGAGTCGACGCAGGGCCGCGGTGTCCATCACAATTTTTGAATAACGACCTACGTTGCCAATGACTGGCGTTGAGTTTTGCAGTTGCAGCAAAAAATCGAGTCCGCCAATTTCTTCCAGCAAACCGATACGACGCAGTTCGTCAGCGACGGTCACGGGGTCAATGGGATCGCCACCAGCCAGCAGCGATCGCATCGCGTCAAAAATATGTTGGTGTCCTGGTTTGTAAAAGTGTTCGACGTGGACGCCAGCTTCGGACACTGTGTTCACGGCATCGCGCGATAACAACATTGCGCCAAGCAACGACTCTTCAGCACTGAGGTTGTGTGGTGGGACGCGATTCATCATCGGTCGGGGCGCGCCATCGCGCTGATTCTTGCTACCCCAATTTGAATTACCCGATGAGTTATTAGTCATTACCTCTACCTTGACCCATGCACCCTGTTGATCGCTAGGGGTACAACCATGTGAATTACTTGTGGACAACTTGACGATTCTGGGGATAACCCCAGTTCGCAGATGAAACAAGACCCGGACTTGTTGGTCCGGGTCCTGCTCACATCATGAATTGTTCGATGTTGTGTTGCGGACCAGGTCCGCCATCGTCACTTTGCGACGACGTTGATGTTGATGCCGAATTGCACATCATTGTGCAACTTGGCAGTGACGCTGTATTCGCCAACGGTCTTGATGTGGTCGGGAACCGACAACTTCTTACGATCGAGTTCAATACCCGTCTGAGCCAAAACGGCCGACACGACGTCGGAAGCAGTAACCGAGCCGAACAAACGACCTTCGGTTCCGGCAGCCTTGGCCTTGATCTCGATGACCTTGGCAACCAGGGTTGACGCGATGGTCTGAGCAGAATCACGATCGGCGGCATCGCGTAAGTCGCGACGACGACGCATTGACGCTGCTTGTGAAACTGCACCTTCGGAAGCATTAATGCCGAGTCCGCGAGGCAACAAGTAGTTGCGACCGTGGCCCTTGGTGACTTCAACGATGTCACCGCGCTTGCCTAAGCCATTGATGTCAGAACGCAAAATGATCTTCATGATCAGCCCTCCTCGTTGGTTTCGGTGTCGTCTGCTGCTTCGATCTCGATACCAGTATCGAGATCGTCGATCACGGCGTCAATGTTCTTCTCTTCAACCTGGTCGGCGGCTCCTTCGGGACCGCGAGGACCACGCGGTCCGCGAGGACCACGGCCAACTGAAGCAACGCGCTTGGTGTACGGCAACAAAGCCATTTCGCGAGCGTTCTTAATGGCGTTTGCGACTTCGCGCTGCTGCTGCACCGTGGCACCGTTCAAACGCTGACCGCGGATCTTCGAGCGGTCAGACATGAAACGATTCAACAAGTTGATGTCCTTGTAGTCAACGTATTCAATTTTTTCTGACGCCAAAACATTGGCTTTCTTTTTGATCTTGCGACCATTGTCTTTCGGAGCACGGCCCCGAACTGGCTTCTTTGAAGTGCTATTTCCCATGAACTTTTCCTTAAGTCGATACGTGAATTACGGGTGGATAATGAATTGTGCGGCCGTTTAGATCAGCTTGTCCGCTGATCAGAATGGTTCTTCGTCGGCGTAGTAACCGTCATCGGCGGGTGCCGCTGCTGGTGCACCACTTGCGCGAGGAGCTTGACGTGGTGCTGAACCGCCGCCTTCGCCGGCGCCTTTTGGTGGTGTGCGCTCAACAGAAACTGTGGCCCAACGCAAGGTCGGTCCGATTTCTTCGGCGGCAATATCTACTGACGTGCGCTTGCCACCCTCGCGAGCTTCGTATTCGCGTACATCGAGACGACCGGTCACCAGAACACGCGTGCCCTTAGTGAGTGAAGCCGCCACGTTTTCGGCGAGTTGATCCCAAGCAACAACATTCATGAATGTGGTTGCCTCTTGCCATTCGCCATTGACTTGGTAACGGCGATTGACAGCAATACCCACGGTGACCGTGGCCTTGCCGGATTGGGTGTAGCGAAGTTCGGGATCTCGGGTGAGATTTCCGACAACGGTAATTGAGTTAGAAGTCATTGGTTTGCTCCAGTGGTTGCTGAGAGTGGATAGGTCCGAAGACGAGGGCTCAGGCTGCGACGAGACCGCGACGTGCGGCTTCGTCGTCGGGGAGACGCATCAACTTGTGCCGAAGGACGTCATCAGCGATACGCATTGATCGCTCAAGTTCGTCGAGTGCGCCGCCGGGAGCGACAACGTTGAGGATGGCGTAGTAGCCCTCTTCTTTTTTGTTGATCGGGTAGGCCAAACGGCGCTTGCCCCAGAAATCAACTTTCCCGTGGACTTTTCCACCAGCGTCAGCGATGCCCTTGGAGACATTGGCTATCCACTGTTGGGCGACGACATCGTCAAGCGACCCGTCGATAATGATCATTAATTCGTAAGCACGCATCATAAGCGTGTAACTCCCTTCGGTCACGGTGCCGGCCTATCCGACATCGGGGCCCCTGCTTGGGGCAGGGTATGTACTGACTCGGAAAGTGTATCGGGGTAAAAGCAGAACCTC
>WLMQ01000102.1 GCA_009700145.1 Actinomycetota bacterium | reverse complement strand
GTCGTCGCCGCCGCAGGCTGAAACGCCCACGATTGCTAAACCGACGAGAAGAGCACCAACGCGGCGTGCGCGGGACTTCTGCATATTTTCTCCCCCTATGGAGATCTGGGGCGGGTGCCCCGTTTGGTTTGGAACTTCTTATGTTACCCGAGAGTTAACTAACCAAAACCCGTGATGCTTTGACTATGTTTGCCATATGAGCGAAGTTTTGTACGAAGTCGACGGCTACATCGCCAATATTACGTTGAACGCACCCGAACGGATGAACACCATCTCAGGGGCCATGTTGAACGAATTATCCGAGCAACTTTTACGTGGAGACCGGGATCGCAACGTTCGTTGCATCGTGTTGACGGGGGCCGGAAAGGCCTTTTGTGCAGGACTTGACCTGGCTTCCCAGATGGGTCAGAAGGGTAGCCTCGGCGTTCTCGACGCTGGTAGTGACATGGGTTCCGAATTCGACCTTCGCACAGCGCCACCTGTCGTGCTCCACAATCTTGACACTCCAACCATCTGCTCCATTAACGGCGGCGCTGCTGGGTACGGACTCGACCTGGCTTTTGGCTGCGATATTCGAATCGCTTCAACAACGGCCAAATTGGCACCTGGGTTTGCCAAGCGCGGAATTCTTCCCGAGAGCGGAGGAACCTGGTTGCTGCCCCGCATGGTGGGATACGCCAAGGCCGCGGAGATTTGCTTCACTGGCCGAACCTTGACCGCCGATGAAGGTCTCGAACTGGGCTTGGTCAACCACGTAGTCGCTCCCGAACAGTTGCAGGAACGTACGTATGGATTGGCTGGAGAGATTGCCGCCAATGCACCTCTGGCTGTTCGGGCCATCAAACGCATGATGCGTGCCGCAGAAACTGAAACCTTTGAACAAAACATCCACCATGTTTTCTTGCAGCTTCTCCCGTTATTCAAGACTCAAGATTTCAAGGAGGGAGTCGCTTCGTTTATGGAGAAGCGACCCGCGGATTTCAAAGGTCGCTAAGTGGATCAGTTGCAACCAATTTCTGCGATCGAAGCGTTATCAACGACCCGAGCGATTCGTCGATACACCGATGAACAAATTCCCGTTGAAATTCTCAATGAAATTTTGTGGTTCGCCTCTCGAGCTCCCAGCGGTTCAAATCGTCAGCCGTTTCGTTTCCTGGCAATCACTCGCGGCGAAGTCGCCGACAAAGTAAAAAGCCTCCTTGGAGATTCGTTTCGACGTGGTTGGGCTGCAAAGTTGCAACACGACGGCTATCAATCCGGAAGTGGAATTGACCCAAATTCTCCGAAGTCACGACAAGCAGCCGCGATGCAACATTATGTTGACCATATTGAACAAGTACCCGTCATCGTTTTCGCCTGCCTCGTCAGATATCGCGAAGCATCACCCACAGAAGGTGCGTCAATTTATCCCGCATGCCAAAACTTGCTCGTGGCAGCGCGAAGTCTTGGTTACGGCGGAGCACTCACAATGTGGCATCAAGGAGTTGAATCACAACTACGAGAACTGCTTGACATACCCGACAATGTCGCAATCTCAGCGTGCATCACGCTTGGTCGGCCTCAAGGTTCGCACGGACCAGTTCGCCGCCGACCCATTGCAGAATTGGTCTTCGAAAATCAATGGGGTAGCAGTCCATCTTGGGCCATTGATCCTGATGGCACTCGATTTACTTCTGCTGGCCCGAAGTAGATCGATTCAAAGTTTCACGTGATGGTCGATGAGTCATATTACGAATTATTGGGCGTCACTCGTGCATCAACTGTGAGTGAGATTGTTGCAGCGCGTCGAGTACTTGCCCTCGAATTCCATCCCGATCGGGGAGGCGATCCGCAACACATGGCGCTCATCAATCTTGCCTTTGACGCGATCATCGCCAGCCACGGCAAACAATCAGCAGATTCAATATCGATAACCAAAACTGAGACAGCCGAACCCGATGTGACGGCTCGCGATGTCACGACAAGGTTTGCTGTTGACCGACCATCATTTACGATCAACGCACTGCCGGCGGTTGCCTATGAAGTCTTGTTACTTGCCGCAAGAGTAATTGGGGATATCAGCTCTGATGAACCGCCATACCTACTTGAGGTGCAACTTGAAGATCCACCGCTGACGTGGTGCCGTCTAGAAATTGTTCCCGACGCTGGTTCATCGACAATCAGTTTCGTACTTGACAGAGAAACAGACGCACAAGAAATTCGTGATCTGTGGATTAAAACAGTCAATGAGATTGGTTTTTCGAGCCATGAGCAGCTTTAGTCAGCCGGTCACGAATTGCAAGTCCGATTCCGATTGGCTGAGGAAGTATCACAAAGAGTTTCTCTATTTGATCCGCATCACATTGACGTAGTTGCGCATACATTGACGACGCGAAGCCAAGCGGATCTATTGATGCATCAATGACGCGTTGCGTCGACGTCTCAGAAGATTCCCTCATGCGAATCGCTTCAGAGAATTCTTCAAGCAAAGTCAATTCACAATTTGGTGCGTAATGAGCGGGCAACATTCCTGGTGCTCTGCTCATACCCAATTCATCGGAACCCAGCGCAACGATCTTTTGAATGTCTTCGGCCGAAATGCCACCCGGACGAAGGACTACAGGGGTGTCCGCCGAGCAATCAACAATGGTCGATTCAAGACCAACATCACAAGGGCCGCCATCAAGAATGTAATCAACGCTCGTGCCGAGGTCGTCCAACACATGTTGTGCTGTGGTGGGACTTACTTTGCCAAACTTATTCGCAGAGGGCGCAGCAAGACCACCCTTGAAACGTGTCAGCAATTCAATCGCCATCGAGTGTCCAGGAACTCGAAGGGCAACCGTTTGATGCCCGCCAGTCACCTCAACAAGTACTTCAGGTGCCTTGTTCACAACAACCGATAATGGGCCTGGCCAATATGTCGAACCTAACAATTCAGCCGAGTGCGGCCACAAAGAGCACAAATTACGAGCCTCTTCAATTGATGCAACATGAACAATCAACGGATGACTATTCGGACGCCCCTTAGCGGCGAATATTTTAGCGACAGCCTTTTTCTGTGAGGCGTCTGCAGCAAGTCCGTAAACGGTTTCAGTTGGTAACCCAACAAGTCCACCATTTCGCAAAATTTCTAAAGCGCGGTCAACGTCGTTGCCAATGACCTGTTGACTCAAGACGGAGATGCTTCCAAGAAACCTAACGCCGCATCAAAGAAATCGAAGTTCTCGGTTGTCGCGAAATGATCACATTTCTTTAACACCACGAGTTGCGCGTTCGGCAACAAATTCACTAAACCATCTCCCGGTCCGGCAAAATCCTGGTCGCCGATGGCAACTAAGACCGGACAGGTCACCCGTGCTAATTGTTCTGGTGTGTACGGAGCGCGATCACGCTTCATAATTGCGGTCAGAGCGACCTTGTCATTTCCTGGTTGTTCGGCGTACTGCACAAATAGGCGAGCGAGATTGTTGTCGGGAAATTCTTTACCTTCAAGCGCCTGAACCAAAACATCGTGTGATCCCGATTCATCGCGTTCAATAACGTTGCGTCCGATACCAGCCAACACCAAACTGCGCACTCGGTCTGGGTGATTAATCGCCAGCTGCAGCAAAGTGATTGCTCCGAGTGAAAAACCCACAAGATCGCAGGGTTCTTCGGGCAAGCAATCCAGCACTCGCTGAGTCAAATCGCTATAGGCCTCAGGATCATGGGGTTTAGGCGCTATGCCATGTCCCAATAGGTCAACGCCTATGACAGTTCGCCCTGAGTCTTCAAGCAGGTCTGCAAAGCCACTTGACCGCCACGTGGACTCAAATGAGCCGCCCCAGCCGTGAACCAAGATGACTGGTACCGAGCCTGTGTTTCCCATTGCCGATAGATGCCCCATGTAGGTCAAGATACCGCCTAGCCTGATTCCGCCCGTTGGCGCGCACTCAGAGAGCTGGCTTTTGCCCATGAAATTCTTGAACGAAACACCACCGCCGTACGATTTGACGTACAACGACGTTTTCATGGTTCCCAGCATGTCCGATGTCGGTTCACGTCTTGACGTTGATTTGTCGACGCCTGACAACATCGGCACAACGATTCCTCTTGTTGTCGCCAACATGACAGCAGTTGCTGGTCGCAGAATGGCCGAAACTGTTTCCCGTCGGGGCGGCCTCGTCGTTCTTCCACAAGATATACCTCTTGACGTCATTGAGTCTGTTGTCAAGTTCGTGAAGACACGCCACCCGATTTATGAGACACCCATCACTCTTGCCCCAACCGACACAGTTGGCGAAGCCCTCAGCCTGATTCACAAGCGAGCACACGGCGTTGTCATCGTGACTGACAACGATCAACGCCCACTCGGAATTTTCACCGAAGCCGACGCCAATGGCTACGACCGTTTCACTCAGTTGCACAATGTGATGTCAACTGAATTGCTGTGTATTCAAGAGGGCACAGATTTAGAAGAGATTTTTCACGCTCTGTCTAATCAACGTTTGACGGCAGCTCCAGTCACAAACAAAGAAGGTCGATTGATCGGCTGTGTGACTCGTCGTGGAGCCTTACGCTCAACTTTGTACACACCTGCACTCAACCAGAACAAAGAGTTTTTGACCGCCGTTGCAATTGGTGTGAATGGCGATCCAGCGATCAAGGCCAAACAATTGCATGCCATGGGTGTCGACGTTTTGGTGGTTGATACGGCTCATGGTCATCAAACTCGAATGATCACTGCAGTTGAAGAGGCCCGCAAAGCAGCCCCTCAGGCAATCATCGTTGCCGGCAATGTTGTTACGGCCGGTGGCACCCGAGATCTCATTAATGCAGGCGCAAATATCGTCAAAGTCGGTGTTGGGCCAGGAGCAATGTGCACCACCCGCATGATGACTGGTGTTGGTCGTCCCCAGTTCTCTGCGGTTCTTGAATGTTCAGACGAAGCTCGTCGCTTGGGCGGATCGGTGTGGGCCGACGGAGGCGTGCGTTATCCCCGCGATGTTGCTTTGGCGTTGGCTGCTGGTGCCGGCAATGTCATGTTTGGTTCATGGCTTGCTGGAACATATGAATCTGCGGCTGACACAATGCGTGACCCTGAAGGTCGTTTGTACAAAGAAAACTTTGGCATGGCGTCCAACCGCGCAGTTCGTAATCGCACCCGTCGCGAAGGTTTGTTTGATCGGGCTCGCAAAGAATTGTTCGAAGAGGGCATATCGACTTCACGCATGTATCTCGACCCAGAGCGGCCCGGTGTCGAAGACATCATCGATCAGATCGTTGCTGGTGTTCGTAGTTCGTTTACTTACGCCGGCGCGGCGACTGTCAGCGAATTCCGCGCGAGAGCCGTTGTCGGCATCCAGGGGTCTGCTGGATACGACGAAGGCCGTCCAGTCGGCACAAGTTGGTAACTCTCTCATGAGCAAAGATGTTGTTGTAGCAATTGATGGACCGGCAGGAGCTGGTAAGTCAACTGTTGCGAAAGCTCTTGCCAATGCGCTGAAGTTGAAGTACCTCGACACCGGAGCGATGTTTCGTGCGGTGACCAGTTTGGTTTTGAGTTCTGGACTAGATACACATGACGAAATAGCCGTAGGTTCAATTGCTCGATCGATGAACCTCGTGATGGAGCACGGCACAGTCGTCGCCAACGGATCCGATGTCACCGCGGATATTCGATCGATGGCTGTCACGAATGCTGTCAGTACTGTCGCCGCCAATTCTCTCGTTCGCGCAAATATGCGCGACCGTCAACGCGAATGGAGTGACCACAACAATGGGGGAGTCATTGAAGGTCGCGATATTGGAACTGTCGTGTTTCCTGACGCGGTTCTTAAGGTGTACCTCACCGCTTCACCCCGAGTACGTGCAGAAAGGCGGGTTGCTGAAGCCGGAGGGAACATCAATGAGATTGAACGTTCCATTGCCGAAAGAGATTTAAAGGATTCAACTCGAGCAGATAGTCCACTGCAAGAATCAGCCGACTCTGTTGTCGTTGATACGAGCAACCGAACGATTGATGACATCGTGAATTCAATCGTTGAACTAGTCAGGGAGCGATTGAAATGAGCGCCGTCGAATCAAAATTGGCCGGAAACGATCTTGGAAGTCGGTCTTTTTATCAGTTCATTCGTTTTCTGGTCGTATCAGTTTGCCGTACTTATTGCCGTATGTCGGTCACGGGTCAAGCAAACATCCCGACAACTGGTCCATTCATTTTGGCTCCAATTCACCGTAGCTATATAGACACCCCTATCGCATCTGGTTGCACTCGTCGTCGTATGCGTTTTATGGGCAAAGATTCAATGTGGAAACGCCAACCATTGAATTGGATGTTGTCTGCGCTTGGAGCATTCCCAGTGACGCGCGGAAGTGCAGATAGAGAAGCTATTTTACGGTCGATTCAAGTTCTCAAATCTGGGGAGCCGTTAGTTCTTTTTCCCGAAGGCGAACGAAAATCTGGCCCCATTGTTCAACCATTGTTGGATGGCGCCGCCTACGTTGCTTGCAAGGCTGGAGTTTCAATTATTCCCGTCGGCATCGGTGGTAGCGAACGAGTCATGGGCAAAGGGGCAAAGTTTATTTACCCCAAAAAACTAGTCGTCATTATTGGTAAGCCAATCTCAGTTCCCGATTCTGTTGATGGACGGATGCCACGGGCGGCAGTCAAAGAAGTGACCGCTCAACTGTACGAACAATTACAAAAATTGTTTGACGAGGCGCAAGCCAAAGCGGGCTACCCAGCGAAGTAGCGCGCGATTACTTTTGCGAGCATCGCTGGGTCGCTGGCTCCACAGAGTTCACGAGCCGAGTGCATTGAGAGTTGCGCAACACCAACATCAACAGTGGGGATTCCGAGTTGCGTTGCAGCCACTGGTCCAATCGTCGATCCACATGGAATGCTGTTTCGGCTCACGAATGTCTGATGAGGTACGCCAGCAAGAGCACACGTCTGCAAGAAGACTGCGGCCGACTCAACACTG
>WLMQ01000101.1 GCA_009700145.1 Actinomycetota bacterium | reverse complement strand
TGGTTTCAGTTCCAGCCGTTGTGGCAAGAGATTTGTCGCACCGACCCCGAACTTTTCGACTGAACTCAGCACTCGCCCCGCAAGGTCCTGACAACTCGGTCGGACGCTTTTTCAACACCGCTTCACCTGAAGCGTTATTTGTGTTGAGTGCGACCGCGCAATACATCGGCGCCGTTATTGCAGTCGACCTATTTGATCAAGTCAACCCAGCAACCGTTGCTTGGCTCCGTGTCATTGGTGCATCAATCGCTCTTCTCATCTTCTCGAGTCGTCGCCTGTTACACCGTGACCATCGGCAAAAGTGGACCCGTCAAGATTTCATCGCGATGACAATATTCGGAGTCGCTACGGCACTCATGAATACGTTTTTCTATTTAGCTATCGACCGGCTGCCCATGGGCAAAGGCGTCGCTATCGAATTCATCGGCCCGATCTTGGTTGCGGCAGTTCGAACCCGTTCGCGACGCAATGCACTCTCGCTTGGTTGCGCCGCCGTAGGTGTGGCCGTGTTATCAGGCGTTGAACTCAGTGACGAACCATTGGGATTGCTATTTATCTTCTTGGCTTCAGCCATGTGGGCCACGTACATCGTTGTCGGCTCACGAGTAGCTCAACAAAACCGCGGTGTTTCAGGACTTGGTTTAGGCCTCGTCATTGGTGCGCTTGTTATTACGCCTATTGGCGCACCCATGAGCGGACCAGTCTGGCATGCCCCACACTTAATCTTTGCGTGCATGTTTGTGGGCGTTTTGTCCAACGCGATTGGTTACGGAATTGATCAATCAATCTTGCGACGAATTCCGATCCGTCGCTTCAGTGTTCTGCTCGCACTGTTACCAGTGACAGCCACTGTTGTCGCCTTCATTGCGCTTGATCAACGACCGAACGCACTTGATCTATTCGGCATGTCACTCGTTCTTGCTGGTGTCGTGATTCAAGAACGCGAAACACTCAGCAATCAGTAACTGGCTCAGTGGCTCATGCCCGGAGCACACAGACCGTCGAGGTCAAGCACCTGAATTTTGTCACGATTCGCCCAGGTCACTGGGTTCGTCGGGTCGGGCTTCAACTTGAAAGTTCGAAATGACATTTCCGTTGTATCAACGGCCAAGATGCGTCCAATCAAACGATCGCCAAGATCAAGCAAGATCTTGATGACTTCAAGGGCCTGAATTGAACCAATGATTCCGGGCAAAACACCAAGTACGCCAGCTTCGGCGCACGAAGGAGCAAGTTCAGCCGGCGGTGGTTCTGGAACCATGTCGCGATAGGTCGGACCCTCTTTGGGATGGAATACCGAGACCATTCCTTCGAAGCGGAAGATCGAACCATGCACCACTGGAATACCAAGCTTCACGCTTGCGTCATTCAACAAGTAGCGCGATGGGAAGTTGTCGGCACCGTCAACGATGACGTCATAACCCGCGATGATGTCCATGATATTTTCGGCGGCGAGTCGCGTGTCATAGGTAATGACTTTGACGTCAGGGTTCAGCAAGTTGATGGTCTTCTTCGCTGAATCAACTTTGCGATCACCAATGCGATCAATGTTGTGCAGAATCTGGCGTTGCAAGTTACTGGCGTCAACATCATCCATGTCAACAATGCCAATTGTTCCCACGCCAGCGGCGGCAAGGTACAACGCTGCTGGTGAACCAAGGCCACCAGCACCCAGCATTAAGACTTTGCTGTTGAGCAATTTGGATTGACCTTCAACACCAACTTCGGGAAGCAACAAGTGACGCTTGTAGCGATTCATTTGTTCGGGGGTCAACGATGCCGGTGCTTTCCAAACGCGACCTTCGTCTTTCCACTTGCCGTACCCGCCGGCCATCGACAAAACATTGGTGTAACCAAGTTCGGCCAAAGTCTTGGCGGCGAATGCACTTCGCACTCCGCCAGCGCAATACACAACGACGGGTGACTCTTTATCGAGAATGCGACCTTCAATTTGGGCTTCAAGGTGTCCGCGAGGAATATGCAAAGCACCAACAAGGGCTCCTTCGGCGTATTCATCGGGTTCACGCACGTCGAGAACTGTGACTCCACCAGCGGCAATCTGCGTCTGAGCAGTTGCGGTGTCGACTTCGGTAATGACCGATTTTGCGGCAGAAAGTAAGTCCCTGAAGGTAGCCATGGCAAAAGCCTACCTAGTTAGTCGGGAATTGCCACGAGGACGGGAAGCATCTCAGTGATGTCCCCCATCAAAAATGCATCGGCGTATTGGTCGCGGTCGGTGGGCTGGTTGTTCATGATGATGACTTTTGCCCCAGCGGCCTTGCCACGGGTCACCACATTGGCTGCCGGCGTCACATTCAGTTGCGTCCCAATCGCCATGACTAAGTCGGCGTCTTCAGCGGCTGCCATTGCACCAGCGATCACGTCGGGCACAAGTGCTTCGCCGAAGAGAATCACATCGCGCTTCATGAGTCCCCCGCACTTCAAACACTTCGGGTCGGCCTCTCCAGCATCGACACGCTGCAAGGTGTCTTCGACCGGAAGCCGATCGCTGCAACTGATACAACGCGTGTATCGCCAGGTTCCGTGAACTTCGTGTACAAGTTCGGGCGAGTTGCCGGCAACTAAATGCAGTCCATCTACGTTTTGCGTCGCAAGGCCGCGCAACTGCCCGCGACGTTCAAGTTCAACGAGAGCTAGATGTCCAACGTTTGGTTTGACTGAACTCAATCGACGTTCACTTGACGCTTTCCATCCAGCGATACGCACACTCTCGTCACTCTTATACGTCTTAATATTTGAGAATTTTTCAGCTAGAGGATTCTTCGTCCAAATTCCGTTCGGTCCACGAAAGTCCGGAACCCCAGAAGCAGTTGATATACCAGCGCCAGTCAAAATTGTGATGCGGCGCGCTTCAATAACCCACTGGCGCACCTGAGCAAATTCGGGTGAATGTATGTCTTTAATCAACATTGGCATCAATCTTCGGCTCCTGCTTTCGTGCAAAAAGTATCGCACTTGTCGCCGTACTCGAACGATCTGCGCCCACAACTTTGTGCTATCAAAATTTTGAAAGGTCGCCATGAGCACAAGTACCAATAATCATTCGCCAAAATATTCGACAGTTCTTGATCGGGTGACCGACGAACTCGTTGTCATTCCGTGGCGCGACCCTATTGTCGAACGGGTTGGATTTGATGCATGTGGCGATTACGTCGAACTCTTTTGGTTGAGCACTCTTGGGCCAACTGCGACATGGTTGTTGCGTCGCCTTGCAGTCACTGTGGTGAACAACCCAGAAGGCTTTGCCATTGATCTAGCGGCAACGGCCGCCAGTCTTGGTCTTGGCTACGAATCAGGTCGCGCCAATCCATTCGCCCGGGCCGTGCAGCGGTTGGTGATGTTCGGCTTAGCGCAACCCGTTGGCGATCGACTTGCAATTCGATCGGTCGTTCCACCGCTAGCCATGAAACAACTCGCCCGCCTACCTGAGCACTTGCAACGCGCTCATGCACAATGGGCCGAGTCCGATCCCGAACTCGCTCTGGTTGAGGGCTACTCGGGCGGACGAACTGTCAAACAACCGACGACTAGCGATTCACCTTTGGCTTCGTGAATCCCAGAGCCAAGTTGATGAGTAGTCGAGTTCCAAATCCGGTCGCACCACGACTCAGCCAACCGTCATCGCCATCAACATTCATCGGTCCAGCGATATCAAGGTGAGCCCACGGAACATCGCCAGTGAATTCAGCCAAGAACAATGCTGCGGTAATTGCGCCGCCATATGGCCCGCCAATGTTTTTCATGTCGGCGACATTCGAATCAAGTAAACGGCGGTAACTACGCTCAAGTGGCAACTGCCAAACCGGCTCGTCGGCCTTGTCGGCGGCACTCTTGACTTGATCGACAAACGACTGATTCGTCCCGAGCACACCAGCAATTTTGGCTCCAAGCGCAGCCATGCAGGCACCAGTCAACGTCGCGATGTCAACGATGGCGTCCGGCTTCAGTTCGGTTGCCAATGACAATCCGTCAGCCAAGATCAAACGACCCTCAGCATCGGTGTTCAAAATTTCAGATGTCTTACCGTTGCGGAAAGTCAAGACGTCGCCCATTGCAACGGCGCTTCCCGACGGTCGGTTATCGGTACACATCAAGTAACCGGTAACTGCGGTGCGACAACGCAATGCCTTCAATGTGCTCATGGCTGACAACACTGCTGCTGCGCCCGACATGTCCATCTTCATCATGCCGTGCATGCCATCGCTTGGCTTCAAACTGATTCCGCCCGAGTCGTAGGTAACGCCCTTGCCGACCATCACGAGATGACCTTGCGCATCAGATGGTACGTACGTCAACTTGACCATGCGGGCCGGCTCGGTTGATCCACGATTCACGCCAAGCAAGCCACCGCAACCCATCACTTCTAACTTGTCGTTGTCGAATACTTCAACACCAAGCCCAGTAGCCCGAGCGATTTCAACGGCACGATCGGCCAAGATGCGAGCGGTCAAATAAGCCGGCGGCGTGTTCGCCAAATCGCGAGCCAGTGTTGCTGCCGCTGCAGTCGTGCGTCCGCGCTCGACCCCAGTCTCAGCGCTGCGAGCCCGCGCACTTGAAGCGGTCAACGTCAGCGATGTCGGAACTGAACCTTTTGCCGATTTCAGATCGGTGTATCGATAGGTCGCCAGAGTAAATCCTTCGACTGCTGCTTGAGCTGCCGAACGAGCATCAAGTGCAACGCTGTCGACCAAGTTCGTTGCAACATGATTCCGACGCGAGCACGCGCGAGCAAGTGCCGCTGCGGCATTACGAACATCATTGGCATCAGCCTTACGGAAATCGCCAATACCTACAGCGATATATGTCGGACCAGTTGACGATGGCACGACCAGCGTCTGTCCGACCTTGCCATCAAAGCCATGGGCAGTAAGTGCGGCTCGGCTGAGACCGAGTTGACGAGGCACTACACCGGTAGTTGCGACCGCGAATCCGACTGCGTCAGCCGAGCGGGGAATGGAACGGGATGTTTCGACAGTTAAAGCCATGTGTCAATCATGACACGCCGCGCACGGGAAGGCTTTCTCCTTCGTTCCATCGGGCCATCGTCCACAACAAGTCCGACAGGCGGTTGAGGTATGGGACCGCTTGCGACGGCGCTGGAGCGGCCGCAATGGAATGTCGTTCGGCACGACGAACGACGGTGCGAGCAACATCAAGCCACGCCGACACCTTGTTCCCACCAGGCACAACAAATTCAGTCGGGGGCTCAAAGCGAGTATCAAGTTCGTCAATCAGATTTTCTAACCGAGTCACCATCGAGGCTTCGACGCACGATGCCCCAGGCGTCAACTTTGAACGATTTTCGGGCAAGGTTGCGAGTTCAGCCATGAGCACCCACAGGTCACGCATGATTGGGATCAACATTGCTTCAACTTCCGAACCGTGACCGGCTTCGGCACGCACAACACCCAGAATTGCTTGAGCCTCATCAACAGTTCCGTAGGCACGCGGCAAAACGCTGTCCTTCGGCACGCGGCCACCATAGAAGAGACCGGTTGATCCATCATCGCCGTCACGGGTGTAAATACTTCGACGAACCATGAGTGAGACCTTAGTGCCCTCAAGCAACCGACGAGATACTGGTACAACACCTGTCACATCGGTTTCAACTGCCCCAACACCACTGCACTCCCTCAGGCAATGGTGCCCGAACGGTAGCGTTAAGACCAATGTCTCGCCAGCCGTATCTTTCTGCAGTCAACGAACGCGTCATTGTGTTTGATGGTGCTTTTGGCACCTTCGTCCAGGATCTCGACCTTGGGCCAGATGACTTCGGCGGTGCAAGCCTCGAAGGCTGCAACGAGTATCTCTGCATCACTCGCCCCGACGTCATCCGCCAGATGCATTCAGCCTTTCTTGATGTGGGCGTCGATGTACTTGAAACCGCAAGTTTCGGTAGTTTCTCGACAGTGCTCAGCGAGTACAACATCGCCGATAAGGCGTATGAACTCAATGTCGAAGCAGCTCGCCTCGCTCGCGAAACGGCTAACGATTACGAATCAAATGGCAAAGCTCGATATGTCGCAGGTTCAATCGGACCAGGCACCAAGTTGCCGAGCCTCGGACACATTCGTTTTGCCGAACTTCGTGATGCCTACATCGAACAAGCACGTGGCCTCATCGTTGGTGGTGCCGATCTCTTCTTGATTGAAACGTGCATGGATCTTCTGCAGATCAAAGCCGCGATGATCGCATGTCGTCGGGCGATGGTTGCCGAAGGACGCGAAATCCCGATTCAGGTGCAAGTCACAATGGAAACAACCGGACGCATGTTGGTCGGTTCTGAAATTGGTGCAGCACTCACAGCAATCAGTGCCATGAAGCCCGATGTCTTCGGTATCAACTGCGCCACTGGTCCTGCCGAAATGCAAGAGCACTTGCGTTACCTCAGTCAAAACGCCTCAATGCCCATCAGCGTTTTGCCAAACGCTGGCTTACCGAGCATCGTCGACGGACGCACCCATTACGATCTCACGCCAGCCGAACTCGCCAAGTTTCATCATCATCACGTACACGACCTGGGTATCGGCATTGTTGGCGGATGCTGTGGAACCACTCCGGCCCACCTCAAAGCCGTCGTTGATGCAGTCAGTGGTATGGCTGCACCCAAGCGCACGCCCATCATTGAGCCAAGCGTCGCCTCGATCTATTCGTCGGTGCCCATGGTCCAAGACAAGTCGTTCTTAATTATCGGCGAACGTACCAACACCAATGGCTCAAAAGCATTCCGCGACGCAATGATCGCTGGCGACTGGGACAACTGTTCAAAGATTGCCACCGAGCAAATTCGTGAAGGTGCTCACGTGCTCGACGTGTGTGTTGACTACGTCGGACGCGATGGCGCTGTCGACATGGATGAAATTGCCAGTCGATTCGCCACCCAAGCAAGTGTTCCGCTTGTTCTTGACTCAACCGAGCCGCCAGTGCTTGAGGCTGGCCTCATGCATATCGGTGGTCGCGCCATATTGAACTCGGCCAACCTTGAAGATGGCGAAGACGCCGGCTGTCGCATGGACCGCGTTTTCAGCCTCGCTCGCGAATACGGCTGCGCAGTGATCTGCCTCTTGATTGACGAAAAGGGCCAGGCTCGCGAT
>WLMQ01000100.1 GCA_009700145.1 Actinomycetota bacterium | reverse complement strand
TCGCCAGCTTCAAGGACTGAAACAACTGAGTTAGTGGTACCGAGGTCGATTCCGACTGCCTTGGCCATGATGTACACCTTTCAAGTGGGATGTATGGGGAATATATGGGGGGATTGTGGCGAAGGTTGCGTCGCCATGTGTCAAGTTAGCGCCATCCTTGGGGACTCGCAACTCACAAGGTACAAATGCTGAGTCATAGTGACTCAAGTCCTTAGTCTTTCTGGTGGCAGGAATGGTCGGATACCCGACCATTCCTGCCACCAGTAGCACCAAGGAGATCTCGCTGAGGTGGTGTGGCACAATGAACAAATGAGCGCTCATGATCTAGTGATCCGCAATGCATCTGTTGTCGACGGCACCGGGGCACCAGCCCGTATGGCCGATGTCGCGGTCAGCGACGGGGTCATTACCGAGGTCGGTGCCCGCCTATCCGGAACTGGAACCCGCGAAATCGATGCCGATGGACTGACAGTTACCCCAGGTTTCGTCGACATCCACACCCACTTCGACGGCCAGGCCACCTGGGACCCCATTTTGGCCCCATCAAGTATTCATGGGGTCACCTCGGTTGTGATGGGTAATTGTGGCGTCGGATTCGCCCCCGCCCGACCGACTCCCGATCAACATGCCTGGCTCATCGGCATGCTCGAAGGTGTTGAAGACATTCCAGGTACCGCATTGGCCGAAGGCCTGGCCTGGGATTGGGAAACCTTCCCCGACTACATGGATGCACTTGATCGTCGCGAATACGCAATCGACGTCGCCACGCAGGTTGCTCATGCGCCGTTGCGCGCGTACGTCATGGGCGAACGTGGCGCTGATCCACTTGAAGCGCCGACCATCGATGAATTAGCGCGCATGGCAATCATGGTCCGTGAAGGTATGCAGGCCGGTGCACTTGGCTTCACGACAAGTCGCACCTATGTTCATCGCACCAAAGCAGGTGCACCGCTTGGCACGCGTTATTCATCAGCCGACGAGCTACTTGCTCTATGCACCGCAATGGCTGAAACCGGTAGCGGTGTCGTGCAGCTCATCTCTGACGCATATCTTTCTGCCGATACAGATTTTGCAGTTGAAGAAATGAAACTGATGGAAGCCATGGCGCGCGCTACTGGCCGTCCACTCAGTATGACTGTGCAGCAACCCGAACCACTTCCAGATCGTTGGCGTGAAGTTGGTGCATGGGTCGATAAAGGCGTCGCTCAAGGTTTGTCGCTCGCGACACAAGTTGCGGTGCGCCCGATTGGCGTGTTGCTTGGGCTGACTGCAACAGTCAATCCGTTATTGCCATGCCCAAGCTTTGTTGAGATTGCTGGTCGTCCACTCAACGAAATCGTATTGGCGTTACGTGATCCCGAACGCAAAGCGCGCATCGTTGCCGAACACGCCGTTGCACTTGCCCGCATTGAAGGAATGGCTGGTGAGATGTTCGGCGGCTTCCACAAGTTGTACCCCATGGAAAATCCGGTCAACTACGAACCGGCACCCGAAGATTCGGTGGCCGCCCGCGCTGCAGCGTCAGGCCGGGGTGTTGTTGATTTCGTGATCGATTTGCTCATTGAAGATGGCGGCAATCGTTTGTTGTACATGCCGCTGTTCAACTTTGCCCACGGCAACCTCGACGATACGCGCGAAATGTTGCTGCGCAAAAATGCCGTCATTGGTCTCAGTGATGCTGGCGCTCACTGCGGTGCGATCAGTGATGGAAGCGCGACAACAACTGCACTCGCACTGTGGTCAAAAGACCGTACGCGTGGTGAAAAGTTGCCTCTTGAATTTATGGTCAACCACATCACTCAACGCACCGCACATCATGTCGGGTTACTTGATCGTGGTGTGATTGCCCCCGGCTACAAAGCTGACATCAACGTGATTGACATGTCGGTACTTGGAACTCCCCCACCGCGCATCGTTCATGACCTCCCTGCTGGTGGTCGTCGCTTGATGCAGACTGCAACCGGATATCGCTACACCATCAAGAACGGTATTGTTTCATTTGTTGATGGTGAACACACAGGAGCACTCAACGGATCATTGATTCGTGGCGCTCAGTCTCGCCGCTAATCAATAACTGTTTCGCCCGCACGTACTTGGCGAGCGTAAGCGCCATCGCTGGCCATCAATTCGTCATGTGAACCTTGCTCAACGATACGACCGTCATTGATGACAACAATTCGTGAAGCATCTCGAATCGTTGACAGACGGTGAGCAATCACAATGGCAGTTCGACCTTTGAGGGCATCATCAAGTGCGTCTTGGACTAATGCCTCGTTTTCATTGTCTAAATGACTGGTTGCTTCATCAAGAATCATCATTGCTGGATCTTTCAACAACAATCGGGCAATAGCCAAACGTTGCTTTTCGCCACCCGACATGCGATATCCACGATCTCCAACAATCGTTGCGAAACCATCTGGCAATGCAGCGATAGTGTCGTAAATTCGTGCGGCACGACACGCTTCTTCAATCTCTTCTGTCGTGGCATCGGGCTTGGCATAACGCAAGTTTGATTCCATGCTCTCGTGAAACAGATGTGGGTCTTGTGAGACAACACCAATTGCCGAACGTAAAGATATCCCCGTTAAGTCGCGAACATCGTGTCCATCAATTTTGAGTGAACCTGCCGTCACGTCATACAAACGTGGCAACAACGAAGCAAGTGTGCTCTTACCCGAACCCGACGAACCAACAATCGCAATAGTTTCACCAGGTTCAATGACAAGTGAGATGTCATGCAAGACGTCAACATCAGGGTCACCCGATGGAGCGCCTGGCATTTCAAGCGACGGAACCGAAACTTCTCGGGCTGGTGGATAACGGAAAGTCACATGATCGAATTCAATACGACCACGCGGGTTCACTAGGTCTATTGCACCAGGCTTATCAACGATCGAGACCGGTGCATCGAGAACTTCAAAGACTCGATCGAAGCTGACAAATGATGTCAATAAATCGACGCGTGCATTCGTCAGGCCAGTGAGTGGTTGGTACACCCGACCAACCAATGTCGCTAAGGCCACCAAAGTTCCTGGAGAGATGTTTCCCGAGACAACCAGTTGTGCACCAATTCCATAAATGGCTACTGCACCAAGAGCACCAACTAACCCAAGCGCAACGAAAAACACTCGTCCGTAAAGCGCCGAAAGAATTCCGATGTCGCGCACCCGTTCAGCACGGCCGCCGAATGCGTCTACTTCACTTTGGTGGCGGCCAAATAACTTGACGAGCAGTGCCCCTGACACATTGAAGCGTTCGTTCATCTGAGTATTCATTTGGGCATTGAGACCCATTTGTTCACGAGCGATCGTCTGCAATCTCTGACCAACGCGTTTGGCCGGAATAATAAAGACCGGTAACACAATGAGTGACAAAAGTGTGAGTCGCCATTCGAGGGTAAACATCGCACCCAAAGTTGTGACCAGTACAACTACGTTGCTCACCACGCTGCCCAACGTTGATGTCACTGCAGACTGTGCGCCAACCACATCGTTATTAAGTCGGCTGATGAGTGAACCAGTTTGAGTTCGCGTAAAGAATGCAACGGGCATTCTCTGTACTTTGTCAAACAATGCAACGCGCAGGTCATAGATGAGACCTTCACCGATGCGTGCTGAATACCAGCGTTGAGTAATCGCTAAAACTGCATCAAAAATGGCTGCACTGACCGCCAACATTGCCAAGAACCAAATACGGCCGCGATTGTCTGAGGGGATCGCATCATCAAGAATTGAGCGAAAGACAAACGGTGGAACAAGGCCAACTGCCGAAGCAAGAATGATTGACAATAGAAATCCAATAATTGCTGCCTTATATGGACGAGCGAAAACCCATACCCGCGACATTGATGTCCGGTCAATCTTGCGACCTTTCACTGCCTCGGAGTCTCCTGGCATCATCATGTGAGGTCCCATACGCATAACAATGCAGGCTACCTTTGACCCTATGGTTCGTCGGATGTGGCTAGGAATTCTTCTGGTTGTCACTGCTGTCGCATGTAGTGATGGCGCTTCATCTGAAACTGAATCACGACAACAAAACATTGTTGCAGTTCGCGATTGGTCCACAACTTTGCAATGGAAAGAATGCGCTGACGGACTTGAATGCGCAAGTTTTGACGTGCCCTTCGACTATGAAAACCCAAAGCTCGGAACTTTTACACTTCCGGTGACACGGCATCTCGCAAATAGGCAAAGTGAACGCATCGGCACGTTACTCATCAACCCTGGTGGGCCTGGAGCGGCGGCGTTAGATTTCGTTGCATACGCCGATCAAATTTTTAGCAAATCACTTATTGATCAATTTGACATCGTTGCCTGGGATCCTCGCGGAGTCGGTCAATCTGAT
This sequence comes from Actinomycetota bacterium, assembly GCA_009700145.1. Taxonomy (GTDB): domain Bacteria; phylum Actinomycetota; class Acidimicrobiia; order Acidimicrobiales; family Ilumatobacteraceae; genus Casp-actino8. The sequence goes on along the minus strand of WLMQ01000100.1, from coordinate 2,774 downwards.
CCGCATATTGACTGTGTTGACAGTATGGACGACTACTTCGGTCTTGATCCATCTCCTGATGATGCAACTGAAACAAACCAGCTCGTGACCGGAGCTGGTGTCTTCGCTTCTGCTTGTATGACTCGAAGCGGTGATTTTCTTCCATACGTCAGCACAGTTGACGCCGCTAGTGACATGGACGTACTCAGACGAGCACTTAATGAAGACACGATTTCATATCTGGGATTTTCTTACGGCACAAAACTTGGAGCGACATGGGCGACGCTTTTTCCAGAAACTGTTCGTGCCGCGGTACTTGATGCCGCGATTGACCCCAGTAAGGGTTATGTCGATGATCTCATTTTGCAAGCCAGTGGTTTTGAAGAATCACTCAATGCCTTCTTCGCAAAATGCGACGAGTCACCCTGTTCGTATATGAAAGTCGGAGAATCAGCCGAAGACGCATTTGATCGCATCCTGCTTTCTCTAGATCAAAACCCCATTGCCAACGACGACCGGATAGCAACAAATCAAGGCGTCGGCCAAACCGCTGTTGCTGCCACTTTGTATGGAGAATCCCAATGGCCGCAACTTGAGAGTGGTCTGTTAGCTGCTTCCCTAGGTGACGGCCAACAATTACTTATACTTTTTGATGAGTATTTTGGTCGCGATAGCACTGGGCAGATGAACGACTCGATCGATGCTTACTTTGGAATTACCTGCCTCGATCGCGACCAAAATGTCACGACCAAACAAGTACTTAACCTCACCGACCGACTCAAGACGATTGCGCCGCGGCTTGGCGCTGGTTGGATCCAGGAAATGTTGATCTGTGCGAATTGGAAAGTTGCACCGCGAGGCGGAGTGACGGTTCATGCAAATACTGATAACCGCATGGTTGTGGTCGGGAGCACCGGCGATGCCGCGACACCGTTGGAAGGTACGCGAAATATGGTGACCGCCCTCGGTCGTGCGCGGTTGGTGATTAGTCCACTTGAGCAACACACCACTTATGGGTCAGATTCCTGCGTGACGAAAATAGTTGACGAGTACTTACTCACCTTGTCTGATGGCCCAGACATCACAACCTGTTAACGACTCGTACGACACTCACTTTTCATCTATTCTGAAGAAGTGAAACGATCTCTTTCCCCAGCAGCAGCCATTTTCCTCACCTTCGGGTTTGCAGCAACTGCCTGTAGCGGTGGTTCAAATATTGAAGTTGTCAGTCAAGACACTGCCGTCAGTAATACTGCAACATCTGATGCACCCGATAACTCTGTTGTTCAGTCCAACGGGATGTATTCGACAGCAGACTTTGCAACTCCAACAATTTCGTGGGATTCATGCGGTGACGGACTCGAATGTGGCTACATCGATGTTCCGATCAATTACTCCGATGTCAAATCAAAAACTACATCTCTCTATGTCGTCAAGCATGCAGCGACTGATGCCACTGCCCGAATCGGCTCATTGCTGGTCAACCCCGGCGGACCTGGCTTTGGCGGATCGTTTTTGGCCGAGTCTGCCGACAACATTTATTCACAAGCGATTCTCAGTTCCTTTGACATCATCGGTTGGGACCCACGTGGAACCGGTCAGTCAATCCCAGCAATTGATTGCACCGATGATTACGACCACTTCTTTGCTTCGGGCGATATCACTCCCGACACCCCTCAAGAGCGCGCCGACAGCGTCGCTTCTTCAGAGGAATTTACGAAAGATTGTTTCGATAAGAGCGGCGACATACTCCCGTACGCAGGTACCAACAATGTCGCTCGCGATATGGACATGATTCGTCGTGCACTTGGCGAAGACAAAATTAGTTACTTCGGTTTTTCGTATGGCAGCGAACTTGGTGCTACCTGGACCACAATGTTTCCCGACACCGTTCGCGCAGCGGTCTTAGACGGTGCCTCAGATCCCAACGCCGATGAACTGTTGAGTGTATTGCAACAAAATAAGGGCTTTGAAGATTCAATTGCCACCTTTCTCGCCAAGTGTTCGGACGATTCCACTTGTGCTTTTTACAACGGCGGAAATGCTGAAGGTGCGTTCGATGACCTGATGGCGCAACTTGATGAAAATCCCATTGCGACATCTTCGGGTCGGCCTGACCTCACACGTGGCATGGCACTCACCGCCGTTTCAGAAGCGATGTATTCCGATTCATATTGGAGCACTCTTGAAAGCGCTCTCGCGTCGGCACAAGATGGCGATGGCACCGGCTTATTGGCGCTCTACGACGAATACTTTCAACGTCAACCTGACGGAACTTACGGCAATGAACTCGAAGCCTTTCTCAATATTTTGTGTGCCGACAGCCCCGAACGAAAGACCATTGAAGAAGCCGATGCGTTAGTACCGCAATATCAAGCCAATGCCCCGCGCCTTTCGCCAGGGACTACCGGCGATTACACATGTGTGTTCTGGCCCAAGGCAATTGATCCACGAATCAAAATCACCGGCGCTGGTGCGGGACCAATTGTTGTCATCGGTACAACAGGCGATCCGGCCACGCCTCTCGACAGCACCCGCAATATGGTCAAAGCACTTGAAGAAGGTCGTTTGATCGTAGTGACTGCCGATCAACACACCGGATACGGGCTCAACTCGTGCGTGAACGACGCGGTCGACAGTTACCTGATCGACTTACAAGCACCCGATGGTGAACTCGACTGCTGATATCTCTGGCGGAAGAGGTGGGATTTGAACCCACGGACGCTTGCACGTCGCACGCTTTCGAGGCGTGTCCCTTAGGCCACTCGGGCACCCTTCCGATATCCGAGGTTATC
>WLMQ01000010.1 GCA_009700145.1 Actinomycetota bacterium | reverse complement strand
CGGCTGCCAAGGGTGTGTGCCCGAGCCCGGGGATTTGTGTACTCAGTTGGACTTCTCGGAGTCACTGGCGAACGAACCGAACTGGCCGCGACTGCCAGTCAGTTGGCCAAGCGTTTGAAGAAGATCACCGATGTACCGGTCATCGTCGGCGTCGGAGTGTCGAATAGTGCTCAAGCTGTCGAGGCGTGCAAGGTCGCTGATGGGATTGTGCAGGGAGCATCGGTGGTACGTCGCCTGATGGAAGGTGGCCCAGATGCGGTTGGCACCTATGTCGCCGAAGTACGCGCCGCCATTGACGCCCCCTTTATGTGACTTCTGTCAAATTTAGTGTTAAATAGCCCATCGTTCATTTTTTTCAGTCATAATTTTCCCACCCCAATTAAAGGAGAATTATGCGTAAGTTATTAGCCCCTCTAGCTCTTATCGGCCTATTGGTTTCATGTGGCAGCGACAAGGCAGATGTTGCTCCAGCGACTGAAGCCCCGATGGCCTCGGAAGCCCCGATGGAGACCGACGAACCAATGGACGAGGCAACAGACATCGTTGCAATCGCCAGTGGTAATGACGATTTCTCGACTCTTGTTGCAGCAGTCGCCGCAGCCGGACTAGTTGAGACATTGCAAGGTGAAGGTCCATTCACTGTTTTCGCACCGACCAATGAGGCTTTTGCAGCACTGCCTGCCGGTCTCGTCGACAAGCTTTTGTTGCCAGAAAACAAAGATCTTCTCGTGAAGATTTTGACCTACCACGTAGTTTCTGGAAAAGTCATGGCCGCTGACGTCGCTGCTGGCGAAGTGCCCACAGTCGAAGGTCAGAACATCACTGTGACAACCGACAATGGCGTACAGGTCAATGGAGCCAATGTGGTTGCAACTGATATTGAAGCCAGCAACGGTGTTATCCACGTGATCGATGCTGTGATTTTGCCGCCAGATGTAGATATTTCAGCACTCTGAGTTTTACTCTCAAATAGTTGTTAGTCGCTGAAGGCGGGCCCGCGGGTCCGCCTTCAGTTGTTATCGGCGAGCACTGCTGGCATGCCACAATTGAGATTGTGGATGTAACGAGAGCGTGTGAATTGTGTGAAGCAGCGCGTTTCACCGAGTGGTATTACGAAGACGATCAATGCTGGGTCGCCGAGTGTGAGGCGTGTTGCGTCCCGATGATCGTGTGGAAGAAGCACGATCCACATCCAGATGATGCGACTAAAGCGAAACTGCATAGTCGCTTGTTGAGCGTCGCAACGTCAGTGTTCGACTACGAGCCGTATATCGACGACAACATGCGAAATATCCCCGATCACTATCACGCTCATGCGCGAGGGCGGGGACTGGGGTTTGGTCAAACTCCGAAACGCCGGGATTTGAGTCATTGACCTGCTGGATTCAGCAAGGACGCTTGATGGGACGACCGGACATGATCGACCTTTCTGTTGAGGAACAGAATCCATCAAATCACCGTGAGTGAGATTTACCGATAGGTCATTCGGACTATTCGCGTTGTTTACCACTCTGAGTAGTTGAACGACCACGAAATCATCTTGCAACATCATCCTTGTTCTGGGTGTCGCCTTCTAAAGTGGCGCCATGAGTTCATTTCCGCGTCCTATTGATGTCTTGCCCCATCGACCTCCATTTTTGTTTGTTGATGAAATCACATCGGTCGAACCAGGAGTGTCCGCATCAGGAACCTGGCACTTAACGGGGGACGAGTGGTTTTTTTCGGGCCATTTCCCGGGTCGCCCGACTTTGCCTGGCGTGTTGATGTGCGAGGCAATCGCGCAAATGGGAGCGATTGCTGTTTTGGTCGGGGGACAGCACATGGGAAAGATTCCGCTCTTTGGCGGCCTTGATGGCGCACGTTTTCGCCGCCAAGTTCAACCTGGAGACACTCTTGAGTTAGTCGTTCAACTGGGACGTATGTCGGCTCGCGCCGGAAAGGGAACGGGCAAAGCGTTGCTGAACGGAGAAACTGCTTGTGAATGTGAGTTGATGTTTGTTCTCGTCGACGCTTAGGACGAGTTGATGATCTGGCAAGGTTCAGGCGGGGGCAAGAACGATTGAACCGTTGTGTCCGCCAAAACCAAAGTTGTTGGAAATTGTCGGACCAGGCTTCCATTCACGGGGACCACCCATGACCAGGTCGATGTTGACGCCATCGTCCAGTGTGATGGTGCCTGCGGTGGCAGGAATTAATTTGTGTTGGAAGGACAACAACACTGATGCAGCCTCAAGCGCTCCAGCAGCACCAAGCGCATGGCCAGTGACTCCCTTAATGCTCGTGACGGACGGACGATGTGGGAACACCGTTGCCATCGCAGCGGCCTCGGCGGCATCGTTGAGTGGCGTTGAAGTTCCGTGCGCATTGATGTACACAATTGCGTCGTGATTGAGTTCGGCTTCATCAAGCGCGAGCCTCATGCAGTTAATGGCTCCACGGCCACCAGGTGAGGGTGCTGTGATGTGGTGGGCATCGGCATTGCTGGCCGAACCCAAAATTTCGCCCAAGATATTTGCTCCCCGAGCCATCGCATGATCCCACGCCTCAAGAACAAAGATTCCGGCTCCTTCGCCCATCACGAAACCATCACGATCTCGATCAAATGGACGACTTTGTCCAGTCGATGAGAGTGCAGTCATATTGTTGAAACCAGCAAGAGATGATGGCGTAGCAGCGGCTTCTGAGCCACCACTCACGATTGCGTCGCAACGGCCCATTGCAATGAGACGCGCTGCATATCCCAAGGCGTGGGTTGATGCTGCACACGCCGTACAAATAGTTTCATTGGGACCTTGAAGTCCATACTTCATAGAGATAGCTGCCCCCGAGGCATTAGCCATCATCATGGGCACCAAAAATGGAGAAACTCGACGTTCTCCTTTTTCTAAACGAATTTGCACTTGTTCTTCGAGAGTACCAAGTCCACCAATGCCGGTTCCAATGATCACTCCAAAGCGAGTCGGATCAATTGCTAGGTCTCCGGCTTGTGCCATGGCTTCTGCAGCGGCAGCTACCGCAAATTGCTCAACGCGGTCGGCACGACGAGCTTCTTTGGCATTGTTGTTGAACCATGGCAATGGATCCCAATCTGCAATGGTGATCCATTTGCCACTCGTTATCCCTGGACCCAGAAGACCTGACCAGAAGTTCTCTTGACCGATGCCACAAGGGGCAACGACGCCGAGACCGGTAATGGCGACTCGGCGTCCAATCATCAGGAGAGCTTTCCAACAATCAGGTTGTATGCCTGACCAACGGTCTTCACGCCCTCAATTTCATCTTCAGGAACTTCAACATTGAATTCTTCTTCAAGGGCCATGACCAACTCAACGAGGTCGAGGCTGTCGGCATCAAGATCGTCACCAAAAGATGCCTCAAGAGTGACCTTGTCGGCGTCAACGCTCAACACGTCAACGGCGCACTTACGAAAGCGGGCGAAAAGTTCTTCATTCATTGTGGTTCTCCTCTAGCAGCCAATATGGCAACGGTTCTTACTGTAAACGCTGGAGCGTTGAGATTGGGTATTTATCAAGTGAACTTCGGCTAGTGACCCATGCCCAGCCCACCATCAACGGGGATGATTGCTCCTGTAATAAACGCGGCATCAGAAGAAGCCAAGAATGCGATTGTTCCAGCGATTTCATCTGGGCTGGCCAGTCTGCCAAGTGGTACTGCAGCGGTGAGGGCTTCGCGCCGATCCTCGGAGAGCGCTGCCAACATATCGGTCGCGACTGGTCCAGGGGCGACAACGTTCGCAGTGATTGAACGACTGCCGAGTTCTCGGGCAATCGATCGTGCGAGTCCGATGAGTCCAGATTTCGAAGCCGAATAATTCGCTTGACCAGCCGAACCCAATAGACCAACAACGCTGCTCACGAAAATGATGCGACCTTTGCGAGCCTTCAACATTCCTTGAGCAGCCCGTTTGGCAACTCGATATGCCGCAGTCAGATTGGCGTCAATGACATCTGAAAAATCAGATTCAGACATGCGCAGGATCAACATGTCTTTGGTCATTCCAGCATTCGATACGAGAATCTCTACAGGTCCGAAGTGCTGTTCGACTGCGGTAAAGGCAGCATCTACTTCGGCGGTGCTGGTGACATCGCACTTCACTGCGAAAAAACCATCAGGGGGAGGACTTGAGTTATATGTGACTGCAACGCGATCTCCAAGTGCTGCAAAGCGTTGAGCAGTTGCAAGCCCGATTCCGCGTGAGCCACCAGTGATAAGAACAACACGGCCTGCTAGATCTGACATCATCGTCCTTCCCATTTGATGATTGCGCTAGCGGCTGTCATGCCAGCTCCGAAACCGACAAGTAACACGGTGTCGCCCTTTTTGAGCAATCCGGTATCGGCAGCGTGCACCAGTGCCAACGGAATTGAAGCTGACGATGTGTTGCCAGTGAAATGTAAAACAGTGGCGGCCTTTTCAATAGGAATATTGAGTCGGTCGCAAGCGGCCTGAATGATTCGAATATTGGCTTGATGAGGAATGACCACATCGATATCGGCTGAAGTCAATCCTGCAGCAGTGAGTGATTTTTGAGCGCTATCAACCATGATGCGCACTGCCCGGCGGAAAACTTCTTTGCCTTCCATCTTGATGAATCCACCAAGTTCGGCATAGAGGGCTTCTTCGGCTGAACCATCGGCATCAATATCCCACGCCAGCATCTGGCCAGGACCATCAACGGCTTCAAGGACGACTGCACCAGATCCATCAGCAAACAACACCGCCGTATTGCGGTCGGACCAATCGGTGATACGTGACAACGTGTCTGTTCCGATCACCAACACCTTCTCGGCGCCCATCGCTATCAGTCCATGGGCGATAGTCAATGCGTAGACGAATCCGCTACATGCTGCGTTGACGTCGAATGCACCGCATTTCAAACCAAGGGCATGTTGAACTGTCGCCGAAGTTGCAGGTACGCAGCGATCGGGCGTTGTCGTTGATAGGACCAAAGCATCGATTGTGAGCGGATCAACTGCGGCCATCTTCATTGCCGCTGTCGCAGATTGGATGCTGAGTTCTGCCGTCGTGCCACCGATATGGCGTTCGCCGATACCACTTCGGTCTCTGATCCATTCGTCAGAGGTCTCAAGGGTTTTACTGAGATCGTCGTTAGTAACAATGTTGGGAGGCAGTGCGCTAGCCCAACCTGTAATCACTGCGCCGCGAATTCCCTGTGGAGCGACCGGCACGCTAAATCGTCCTCAGCCAGGCAATGGGTTGGCGCAGAGTCACTCGTTCTCCATCAACTGCAATAAATGATTGAAGAATTCCTTCAAAGACCGAAACAACCGGAGTTTCGCCAATCATTCCGAGGGTTTGACCAATCGAGATGCGATCACCTTCTTGAACAGATTCTTTTGGTGCGAACACTCCAGAAGCAGGGCTGACCACAAGTCGCTCAACCGCAAAGAGATGCTCACCTTCGTGTTGTTGCAATTTGGTGGGAGCGGCATTATTGACCCACTCAATGAATTTGTCGAGTTCATCAGGAGTCGCTACTGAAATCGTGCGCGAACCTTCAATCGTTCGTTTTGCCATCCCCGTGAGGACTCCACCTGGACCTAGTTCGGCGAACCCAGTCACGCCGAGATCGGCGAGTGTCAACAGGCATTGTTTCCAGCGAACCGGGCTTGACAACTGAGCCGATAACAAACTGGCCCATTCATCGCCGTGATCGTGAGCGATTGCATCGACATTGCTCACGATGGGAACTTCGGTGTCACGAGGTTGAGCCAAGGCGATTGCTTCACGTAGTCGTTCACGAGCAGGTGTCATGAACGGAGTATGAAAAGCCCCCGACACCGGCAAGGACATCGCTTTTTTGGCGCCGAGTTCTTTAGCGATTTCAACAGCACGCGCAACTCCGGCTGCAGATCCAGCAATCACAATCTGTCCAGGAGCATTGAAATTGGCAACCCATACGTCACTATCGGCTCGACGGCATGCAACTTCTACGAGTTCATCGTCAAGTCCCAAGATCGCTGACATAGTTCCGGGATTATTTTGGCCCGCTTCGTGCATGGCTTCGGCCCGTTCTACAACGAGACGCACGCCGTCGTCGAAGCCAAGAGCGCCTGTTGCGGTCAAGGCGGTGTATTCGCCAAGACTGTGGCCAGCACAAAAACTTGGTTCGACACCGAGTCGCTCAACTGCGTCGAGGACCATCAAACTAGAAACAAACGTCGTGAGTTGTGCGTTGCGCGTATCTTTGAGTTCGTCGGCGTCGGCATCAAGAAGTAGCCGAGCCACATCGCGTCCTGAAACCTCTGAGGCTTCTTCGACGAGATCCCACGATTCATGCTCAGTCCAGGGGCGGCCCATGCCTGGGCGCTGTGATCCCTGACCGGGAAAGGTAAATGCCAGCACGTATAGAAGTTAGACGCTGGCGAGACCCTCATTGGGCTACCACCGAGTAACGATGTCGGGACGACAAGGCCAAAGTGAGTCCTTTTCGGTGTTCGGGGCTAACATATTTGGGTCGCCCCGGTGGCCCAACGGCAGAGGCAGCGGTCTCAAACTCCGTACGGTGTGGGTTCAAATCCCACCCGGGGCACGACGTCATTCTGGTGGCGAATACGAGCGTTTTCGTGCTCGGATTCGCCACCAGTTTGCTTGAGCCCGAAATGAGCTTCGCTAGGCTCGCGCTGTGGGTCAACGGATGATTGAACGACGTTTACGTGAGACTGGCGTGCGGTTACGCCGTCTCCGAGAAGAACTTTCGGTTGTCGACGAGCAATTGAGTCATCTTGACGATGAGGCAGACGATAAGGCCTTGCGGTCACTGGTCGCTGAGACTTCGGGAGCGGGAGTGGAATATCGAGAGGCCCAATTGCACGCCGATGCCATGCGTAAGCATCGACTTCACGTACAAAACTCAATTCTTGAACTTGAAGGTAAACAAGATGAGTTACTCGACAAAATGAGCCAATCCTGATCTGACCCGAATCGTTGAGGTCTGGTCTCTCCCGAAGTGGCAGAATAGAAACATGAGTATTCGAGTGGTGATTGCCGAAGACGAGGCGATTATTCGTCTTGACCTGCGCGAAACCCTTGAAGAAGAGGGTTATGAGGTCATCGGTGAAGCAGGGCGTGGAGACGTGGCCCTCGAACTCATTCGAGAACTCAAACCCGACTTGGCCATTCTTGACGTGAAGATGCCAGGAATGGATGGGCTCGAAGTCGCCCGCATGATTGGTGACGAAAAGATTTGTGGCGTTTTAGTTCTGACAGCTTTTAGTCAGCGCGAAATCATTGAACAAGCGCGCGATGCAGGAGCATTGGCTTATCTCGTGAAGCCTTTCCAAAAAAGCGACCTCATCCCGGCGATTGAAGTGGCTATTGGACGATTCCGCGAACTGCAAGCACTCAACGGGCAAATGGAAGTTCTCGGCGAGCAATTAGAAGCCCGCAAAATTATCGATAAAGCCAAAGGGCGTCTCATCGATGACTTCGGTATGAAAGAGCAAGAAGCCTTTTCGTTTATTCAGCGAACTGCCATGAAAGATCGTTCACGTATGCGTGACGTAGCCGAAAAGATTTTGTCGGGAGACCTCCAGCCTTGAGTGACGCAGATAAGACATTGCTCGTTCTGGATGGCAACTCACTGACTTACCGTGCCTTCTACGGAATACCCACCGACATGGTGACTGCAAGTGGTCAGGTGACTAACGCCGTGTATGGCATGACTTCAATGTTGCTGACATTGTTGAAGGATCATCGGCCAAGCGGGATTGTGGTTGCGTTCGACCGGCCAGAACCAACCTTTCGCCACATCGCTGAACCGTCTTATAAGGCCCAGCGCGAGGCGAGTCCCGACATTTTGCGTCAGCAAATGGGCATCGTCAAAGAGTTACTCACGGCCATGGGCGTTTCAATTTGTGAGTTATCTGGCTTCGAGGCCGATGACGTGATTGCCACAGTCGCTGATCAAGCGGTTGACGTTGGTTTCAAGGTCATCATCGTCACCGGAGATCGTGATAGTTATCAACTCGTTCGAGATCCACATGTACGAGTTCTCTACAACAAGCGTGGAGTATCAGATTATGCGTTGTACGACGAGGCGGGCATTTTTGAACGAACCGGAGTAACTCCGAAGCAGTACATCGCATACGCCGCGTTGCGTGGTGATCCAAGTGACAACTTGCCTGGAGTTCCGGGAGTCGGCGAAAAGACCGCCGCCAAACTGATCGCAACCTATGGCGGACTTGATGGGATTTTCGCTCACGCTCACGAGCAAACTCCAAAGTTGAAGTCGTCACTCTTGGAAAATGAGCAGTTGGCTCGCAAGAACGAAGACTTAATGACACTGCGTCACGATGCACCGATCGATGTCGACCTCACGAACTTGGCCGTTACGCCAAATGCCCCAGAAGTCGCGCGAATGTTTGACTTCCTCGAGTTCAAATCAATGCACAATCGATTCCGTGATGTTCTGCAGTTATTGGGACACAGCGCTGAAATCGACACCTTTGTTGCGAAAACTGAAGTTGTCGAGTCTCAAATCCTTCATGCCGAAGTGACACATGCCGAATCGGCCGACGATGTTGTTGTTCTATTGAAATCAGATCGAGTTTTCAATATTTCTGCGCAGTGGATTGGTGAGCCTGGACGGTCCGATGTGATTGGGCTCGGAATCTCTGATGTCGTTGAACAATCATCAACGATGTGGATACCAGTTGCGTTACTGCGAAATAAAGACGTGCAAAAAGCGCTTCAAACATGTGCATTTCGGGCCCATGATGCCAAACCAATCATGCGCAGTTTGTTGCATATGGGTATTGATCTTCAAGGCCTCATACTTGATACAGCGATAGCTGCATACCTCATCGACCCGGCTCAGACAAAGTATTCGCTGGCCGATTTAGTAGTCAAATATTCAGGGGTGCGGTATCCCGAAGATGACGCGGCTAGTTCGGGTCAACTCGATTTGGATGCCACTGGTGTTGACGATGCGCAACGGGCGGGTAGAGATGCCCTTGCGACTCATCATGTGAGTGAAGAGTTGTTGAAAGCTCTTGATGCACAAGGTATGCGATCGTTGTACGACGACATGGAAAACCCACTCGTTCGCGTTCTTGCGCGCATGGAATTTTTAGGAATTGCGGTCGATCGCGAACAGTTGAAATCAATTGCGGCGCGCTTAACGGCCGAAGCCCGTGAATTGTCAGATCAGATTCAAACTCTTGCGGGATATCCGTTCAATCCAAATTCGACGGCACAACTCGGGAAGATTCTGTTTGAAGAACGTGGCTTGAAGCCCCCGAAAAAGACAAAAACTGGCTACTCAACTGATGCTGGGACCCTTGAAAAATTGCGGGATGATTGGCCTGAGTTCATTGAGCCGTTAATGCGTTATCGCGAAATTGAAAAACTTCGTGGCACGTACGGAGAAGGCTTGCTCGCCGAAGTCGCAGCCGATGGCCGTATTCATGCAACGTTTAATCAAACGGTTGCTCGAACTGGTCGGCTTTCAAGCGACCAGCCGAATCTCCACAACATTCCAACTCGTACCGAAGAAGGACGCGTATTCCGCACTGCCTTTGTGGCGTCACCTGGCTGTGAATTGATGGTCGCTGACTACAACCAAATTGAACTACGTTGTATCGCTCACCTGGCGAACGACCCCGGATTGATAGAAGCATTCACTAGTGGACAAGACGTACACAGCGCTACTGCAGCACGAGTATTCGGTGTTCTGCAGAATGATGTCACCTACGAACAACGTTCCAAAGCAAAAATGGTTTCTTATGGACTTGCTTACGGAATGGAAGCGTTCGGGCTTGGTCAACGCCTTGGCATCCGAACCGATGAAGCAGCAGAAATCCTCGATGCTTACTTCGTGGCTTTTCCAAATGTTCATGCGTACATGGATCGCACGGTCGCTGAAGCTAAAACTCGTGGATACACCGAGACACTTTTTGGACGACGTCGGCGCATCCCCGAACTTGAAAATGCAAACTTCCGAATTCGTCAAGCGGGTGAGCGTCAGGCGATGAACGCAGCGATTCAAGGTTTAGCGGCAGACATCTTCAAGATTGCCCTCATCCGAATCGATGTTGCGCTCAGTGACGCCGGTTTATCAAGTCGTTTAGTTTTGCAAGTGCATGATGAAGTCATCGTTGAAGCACCGAGTAGCGAAATATCGAAAGTTGAGTCGCTCGTTCTAGAGATCATGCAGAACGCGACTGCTCTTGATGTACCTCTTGCCGTCAATTCGGCATGGGGAGCAACTTGGGCTGAGGCGAAGTCGTAAATAACGGTGATAGTCGATGACCGATCACTGGTTTGAACCGATGGCGAGTCATATGGGTCGCGCCTATTTGCGGTATTCATTCACCAAGGGGACTGTTCAAGAAATCGACTTCTTGATGAAGCATCTAGATCTCAAGCCTGGCCATCGGGTGCTTGATGTGGGGTGTGGTCCTGGGCGTCACGCTCACGAACTCGCTCGCCGAGGAGTGGCTGTACATGGAATTGATATCAGTCAGGATTTCATCGACATCGCGAATGAAGATGCCGTGGAGGGGTCAACCTTCGAGCGCTTCGACGCTCGATCTCTCGGGGTTGCTGAGCATCTACGTGGATTCGACGCGGTGATCTGCTTGTGTCAGGGCGCTTTTGGGCTCATGACCGCTCATGGTGACGACGAAACTGTGGTGCGGGGAATGGCGCAATGTCTTCGACGAGGTGGACTGCTCGCGCTGTCGGCTTTCAACGGCTATTTCGCAGTGAAATACCACGTAGATGCCACTTTTGATGCCTTAAGGGGAGTGTCTCACGAAGTCACGGAAATCCGCAATACTGCCGGAGAGGTTCGACAAGTTGACCTCTGGACTGGCTGTTACACGCCCCGTGAATTGCGCCTGTTGTTGTCTCAGTGTGGATTTACCATTAACTCAATCTCGTCGGTTGAGCCAGGCGTCTATGTAGAAGCGCCGCCGACCGTTGAAACACCGGAGTTTTTGGTGCGTGCGACGAAGAACTAAACCCGTCTGGAAAATGGGTCGGGCGGGGGAATAGTGCCCCTGGACTGGTAACTTTGCAGGGTTCTACCCTTCGGTGGAACATGTCCCTGTCCAATCAACGGCGATTCCAAAAGTTGGGTTCGCCGTTCTTATGAAAGTGAATTTCCCTTGTCCGACACTCTGAGCCCCTCCACGTCAATTTCCTCTGCAATGGGAACTTTCGACGCTGAAGGAAATTACGTTCCCCGCCAAATTACTGAAAATGACCTTGTTGGTTCATTCGCCGATGCGATTGAAGGCACCATGGTTGAAGTCGAAGACGGCCAAGTCGTTTTCGGAATCGTTGTCAAGATCGACAAAGATGAAGTTCTCCTCGATATTGGCTACAAGAGTGAAGGTGTTATTCCATCACGTGAACTCAGCATTCGTAACGATGTTGATCCCGGTGAAATCGTCAAATTAGGCGAGCAGGTCGAAGCTTTAGTTCTGACTAAAGAAGACAAAGAAGGTCGTTTGATCCTCTCCAAGAAGCGTGCTCAGTACGAGCGTGCGTGGGGAACGATTGAGAAGAAGAAAGAAAACGAAGAAATGGTCGAAGGCCTCGTTATTGAGGTTGTCAAGGGTGGACTCATCGTTGACATCGGCTTGCGCGGCTTCTTGCCGGCATCACTCGTTGAATTGCGCCGTGTTCGCGACTTATTGCCATATGTCGGCAAAGTGTTGCAGGCCAAGATCATTGAACTCGACAAGAACCGCAACAACGTGGTGTTGTCCCGTCGTGCATTCCTCGAAGAGACTCAGAAAGAAGCTCGCGATGGCTTCTTGACCAACCTCAAGGTTGGCGATGTCCGCGAGGGTGTCGTTTCGAGCGTTGTTGCCTTCGGTGCATTCGTCGATCTCGGCGGAATGGACGGACTCATTCACGTCAGCGAATTGTCATGGAACCATGTTGATCACCCAGGTTCGGTTGTTGCCATTGGCGACAAGGTCACCGTCAAGGTTCTTGACATCGACTACGAGCGTGAGCGCATCAGCCTGTCACGTAAGCAGACCGAAAAAGATCCATGGGAAGTATTCGCATCGGGCCATGAAGTTGGTCAGCTCGTGTACGGCCGTGTCACCAAGTTGGTTCCATTCGGTGGATTCGTGCAGGTTGGCGAAGGCATCGAAGGTCTCGTGCATATTTCAGAAATGAGCACCCAGCACGTCGAAGCTCCCGAGCAAGTTGTGACTCCGGGCGAAGAGTTGTGGGTCAAGATCATCGATCTCGATCTTGCTCGTCGTCGCATCAGCCTCAGCATCAAGCAGGCTGCTGAAGGTGGAGAACTCGCCGAGGAATACCGCAAGCACTTCGAAGTCGATGAGCACGGTAATTGGTCAGCTGGCGCCGATGATGCTTCACGTGAAGCAACGTGGGCCGAGTACTACGGTGAAGGCGAAGAAGGCGCTGCTGCTGCCGCAGCGGCTGCTGCTGCCGCCGCATCCGAAACCGCACCAGAGGCCTGATCATTCGGGCTTACGGTCCGATTTTAATGATTCCAATTTTGACCGCCCGGATGACTGCATGAGTGCGGTCCCGGGCGTCAATTTTTTCATAGATCGCTGCTAGGTGGTTCTTCACTGTCTTCTGGCTGATGAACAGGGTGGTCGCAATCTCGGGGGTTGAATGACCCTCGGCAAGAAGTTGCAGCACTTCCATTTCGCGGTCGCTGAGAGCCGACGGTTGAATGACTTGTTGATCTTCAGCCTCTTGTAACAAGGCGTGCGCAAACTCTGGCGAAATAATCACATCGCCATTGCAGGCCAGATTCAAAGCGTTGAGAACTTCGTCGAATGTTGCATCTTTTGTCAGATATCCAACCGCTCCAGCTTTCAGAGATTTACGAATGAGATCAATTTCTGCGTGCATTGTCAGCATCAACACCCGTTGCCGAGCATCGGCTTCCATGATTGCACGACAGGCAGTAATTCCATCTCCTTCTCCCATAGAGATGTCCATCAAGATGATGTCGGGTCGAGTGTTGAGAGCGGCGGCGACGGCACTTGTTCCGTCAGCCACGTCGGCAACAACTTCATGACCAAATTCCTCAAATTGGCGCTTCAGCGATTGTCTCAACAAATGATGGTCATCAACCAACATGATTCTCACGACACTTCATCCGAACGTGGATGATCAAGCAGATCAACGGGAACACTGATCACTATTTGCGTTCCGTAATCTGCTTCAGCAAATGGGGAAACGATTGAGACTTCAGCTCCGATGCTTTCGGCCCGCTCGAACATTCCCGTCAAGCCGTAGGCATCTTTGCGCCTGTCTTTGGAATTAATGCCGATTCCATTGTCGCTAATTGACACTGTCCAAAATTTGTCGCCGGTTGATGTTGATATCAGAAGTTCTGATCCTTGTGAGTGGCGTTCAGCATTCAGAATTGCCTCTTTGATCATTTCCCAAATCTCATTTGTTAAATGAATATCTCCGATGTCAGGAACCTGAAAATCGCACTCAACATTAATGAGTGACCGAGCGTTGACTCTTTGGGCGAATTCCAACACTGTTTCGCTCAAAAGATTATTTCCATCTTGGCCGGTTCTGAGGTCGTACAACATCTCTCGAACTTCACTAATTGTCCGACTTACTTGTTCGCGAATCTGTGAAAGCTCGATTTGCTTGTCACATGCATTTTCATTGCGTATGAGGCGGTCAAGTTCAAGACCAACGAAGGCCAACGTACTTCCGGTGCGATCATGTAAGTCTCGGGCGATTCGTAATCTTTCTTCGGAAGCGCTTTGCAGACGTATGTCGCGAAAGAGACGGGCATTATCGACGGCGACACCTAATGCATCTGCGATACCCGTCAGAATTTGTGTTTGCTGCATGACATCTTTTGGTTGACGCCATTCAGCGGCGATAAGACCTACCACGAATCCTCGCGAACGTAACGCGCAATAAGAACCAGTACTTGCTTCGTCGGCGAAGCCACGAACTATTTGCGATAATTCTGAAGACACGCTGTGGTTGTAATCAAATGCCTGAACGATGTGCCGTGGAAGCGAATTGGCACGAACTTTCATTTTGTTAGCGGAACCTCGTCCACGGACAATCAACATTTCCAATCCATCTGCAGTAGAGAGCAAAATCGTAACAATGTCGGCTTCAATGAGTTCTTGTACCTGTGCGACCCCTTGATCTAAGACCTTTTCTAGATCGAATGAAGATGGAAGAGTGATGGCGATTTTTTGTAGTGAAAGAAGAATTTGATTTGCTGTTGACAGTCGCTCAAGATGATCGCTGTCTACAAGTTGGCGCCTCTCAACTCCAGTCGGTGGCTGAACCTGCAGCTGGCGACGATCGACCAATGGCCACGACAGTTCGCCGGTCTGATCCTGGCCTGTGACTGCCCGCATCGACGGGTGATTGGCTGCGGGTCGTTTGCGACCTCGTGCAATCTTGCGTTCGTCCACGATTAGTTAGAGTACCTGCCTACCAATGCCGTAGCGTGATGTTGTGATTCTTGTTGGACTAACCGGTGGTATCGGATCAGGAAAATCGACTGTTTCTTCTTTGTTAGAAGCCAAAGGAGCGATCATTCTCGACGCCGATGCAATCGTTCGTGAGGTTCAACTGCCAGGTTCTCCGGTATTGACAGAATTGGCTGCGAAGTTTGGGCAGGAAGTTCTCGCTGCGGACGGCTCACTAGATCGGCAAGCAGTTGCCAATATTGTCTTTTCTGATCCGGATGCCCTGAAGGCGCTCAACTCCATTGTGCATCCTGCAGTCGGCAAAGAAATGAACCGTCGCATGATTGAGCAGCGCACGACCGAGCATGTGGTCATTCTTGATATTCCCCTCTTGACCGAGAATCCAAGGGAAGGTCTGCAGGGAAAGATTGTTGTTGATGTTCCTGTCGAAGTCCAGGTTGAGCGTCTGGTCAAATTTCGCGGATTTGATGAGACGGACGCACGTGCTCGAATGAGTCGACAGGCCACTCGTGAGCAACGACTTGCGACTGCTGATTTTGTCGTTGATAACAGTGGGGGTCTTCAGGAACTCGAACCGCAGATTGAAAAGTTGTGGGCATGGTTAAAATCCCTCCCGCAACTCCCTCCGGACTACGAACCAGTGACGCCGATTCCGAACGCTGGGTCAAAGTCATCTGATGCAAAATCCTGATCCATCATGAACGAGCTGGAGAATATTCCATTCCGTGTCGTCTCTGATTATTCGCCGGCAGGTGACCAACCAAAGGCTATTTCCGATCTATCGGCTGGCCTTGATTCAGGTTTAAGATTCCAAACGCTGTTAGGCATTACGGGGTCGGGTAAAAGCGCCACCATTGCATGGACCATCGAAAAGACTCAGCGGCCCACATTGATTCTCGCGCCCAACAAGAGTCTTGCTGCTCAGTTGGCTCAAGAGATGATGGAATTTTTTCCGGATAATCGCGTCGAGTATTTCGTCAGCTACTACGACTATTACCAACCAGAGGCGTACATCGCGTCATCTGACACTTTTATTGAAAAAGATTCGTCGATCAATGATGACATTGATCGTTTGCGACATTCTGCTACGGCTGCTTTGTTAACCCGGCGAGACACCATTGTTGTCGCTTCGGTGTCGTGTATTTATGGAATGGGCGACCCCGATGAATACCGTGGTCAACTATTAGAACTTCACATCAACGTTGACTACGACATGCGAAGTATTTTGCGTCGGCTCGTTGATCTGCAGTACGACCGAAATGATATGAGTCTCGGTCGGGGCAAATTTCGGGTTCGAGGCGACACAATCGAGATCCATCCCGCTTACGAAGAATCCGTGTTACGAGTAGAAATGTTTGGTGACACCGTCGAACGCCTCACCATGATCGACCCGTTGACCGGAGAAACGCTGCGAGAGATGAATCGAACCGTTGTGTTCCCAGCAACTCACTATGTCGCCGGAGACGAACGAATGCGTCGAGCCGTAGTTGGAATCGAAAGTGAACTGCAAGAGCGCCTCGCGTTTTTTGAGGCAGAAGGAAAGCTTTTAGAAGCGCAGAGACTGCGCATGCGCACCCAGTACGACTTAGAAATGATGCAAGAGGTCGGCTATTGCAATGGCATCGAGAACTACTCAATGCACATTGACGGTCGACAACCAGGTGAACCTCCATTCACATTGCTGGATTACTTTCCCAAGGACTTCTTGCTGGTCATTGACGAGAGCCACGTTGCGGTACCGCAACTACACGGTCAGTTTGCTGGCGACCGCAGTCGAAAAAACATTTTGGTAGATCACGGTTTTCGGTTGCCGAGCGCTCGCGACAATCGACCTTTACACTTTGAAGAAGTCGTCGAACGTGTGAATCAATGTGTTTTCTTGTCGGCCACTCCCAGCCCGTATGAAATCGGAATTTCTTCTCAAGTAGTCGAACAAATCGTCCGCCCAACGGGTCTTGTTGACCCTGAAGTCATTATTAAGCCAACAAAAGGTCAGATTGATGACCTCATGGATCAGGTGAATCAGCGAGTCACGATGGGTGATCGTGTTTTGGTGACAACCTTGACTAAGAAGATGGCCGAAGACCTCACCGAATACCTACTTGAACAGGGCATGCGGGTGAGGTATCTGCATTCAAATATTGACACCATTCAACGTATAGAGATTCTCCGAGGATTGCGTTTAGGTGAATTTGACGTGCTCGTCGGTATCAACTTGTTGCGAGAAGGGCTCGACCTTCCTGAGGTCAGTCTTGTGGCCATTCTTGATGCTGATAAAGAAGGGTTCTTACGAAGCGAAACTTCGTTGATTCAAATGATCGGGCGAGCAGCCCGAAATGTGGATGGTCAAGTAGTGATGTACGCAGATCGTGTGACGCCATCTATGGAAAAGGCGATTTCGGAAACGAATCGACGGCGTCAGTTGCAGGTTGCTTACAATCTTGAGCACGGTATTAATCCTCAAACAATTCGCAAAGCAGTCAGTGATATTTTGGCTCTTTTGCATATTGGTGGAGATGATTCGGCTCCCGTGCCAGGTAAAGATCGACGTCGTCAGAAAGAACGAGACAAAGTTAAGAGTGAATTGCGTACGCTTCCGCAACAAGAACTGTCACGTTTGGTGCTTACTTTGGAACAAGAAATGCAGGAAGCCGCAGCGGACCTAAAGTTTGAATACGCGGCGCGATTGCGTGACGAAATCAACGATCTACGGCGCCAAATTCGAGATGCTGGTTAAGGCATGGGCACATTCAAGTCACTAACCTTCGGTCATGTCTGATCGGCTCATCGTCCGCGGCGCACGCCAGCACAATCTCAAGAACATCAATATTGATATTCCCCGAGACAAGATGGTCGTTTTCACCGGTCTTTCTGGTTCCGGTAAATCATCTTTGGCTTTCGACACTATTTACGCAGAGGGACAACGTCGTTATGTTGAATCCTTGAGTGCTTATGCCCGTCAATTCTTGGGTCAAAAAGATCCACCTGATGTTGATTTCATCGAGGGTCTTTCGCCCGCTATTTCTATTGATCAAAAATCGGCCAGCAGTAATCCAAGATCAACTGTTGGGACCATGACTGAGGTCTATGACTATTTGCGATTGCTGTACGCGCGGATTGGTATTCAACACTGCCCAAATGACGGAACGAGATTGTCGCTGCAGACTCCGGCAGAAATAGTTGATCGGGTATTGACTCTTGAAGAGGGAACCCGTTTTATGGTCTTGGCTCCAGTAGTCAAAGGCAGAAAAGGGGAGTACGAAGCGTTACTGAATGATTTCGCCGGGCAAGGCTTCGTACGTGCTCGTATCGATGGCGAGATTGTTGACATATCAGAATTTCTAAAAACCGATCAAAAGCTCGGCCGTTACGATCAGCACACCATTGAAATCGTCATCGATCGGTTGGTGGCTAAGGGTGATAACCGTCGCCGACTCACCGACAGTATGGAAACGGCGCTCAAGTTTGGTGAAGGCGTTGCTCAGATTTTGGTGACTGAATCCGATGACATCTTGACTTTCAGTCAGTTTTTGGCCTGTCCAAAATGTGGTGATTCATTCGAAAAGCCCGAACCCAAAAACTTTTCGTTTAACTCTCCTTATGGTGCGTGTGTCACGTGTGATGGTTTGGGAACGACTTTTGAGGTTGACCCAGAATTGGTTATTCCGGATGGAGACCTTGCTTTAAGTGCAGGCGCAATTGCTCCTTGGAAAAGTGCGACAACCAGCTTCTTTCTTCGAATCCTTGAATCGGTTGCTGCAGATCACAAGATTGATCTCACTAAGCCATGGGACAAACTTCCCGCTAAATCTCAAAAGATTGTGCTGAATGGTCTTCCAGGAAACATCGTTGTTAAATTCAAGAATCGCTACGGCAAGGCACGTCAATTCAACACCACTTTTGAAGGTGTCATCCCGTGGATCAAGCGCCGACATGAGCAAGCCGAAAGCGACTGGAGTCGCGAGCAATACGAGGGTTATATGCGACTCGTTCCATGTTTGGCTTGTGAAGGAGCGCGACTTAAACCAGCGACGTTGGCGATCACGATCAATGGCAAGCACATTTCTGAAGTCTGTGAGATGTCTATTGGAGATTCGGCCAAGTTCTTAGGTGAACTCACCCTGTCAGAGAGAGATCGAACAATCGCCGAAAGAGTCGTGAAAGAGATCAACGCTCGATTGGGTTTTCTACTTGACGTAGGTCTTGATTATTTGAGTCTCGCTCGCACCGCAGGAACCCTGGCTGGAGGTGAAGCCCAACGTATTCGTCTCGCTAGTCAAATTGGTTCGGGCCTCGTTGGAACGCTGTATGTGCTCGATGAACCATCAATCGGTCTTCATCAACGTGACAATCGCCGGCTCATCGAAACTTTGTTACGTTTGCGTGATCTCGGCAACTCGGTTCTGGTGGTCGAACACGATGAAGAGACAATTCGCGAAAGTGACTGGATTGTCGACATTGGACCAGGTGCTGGTGAACACGGCGGCGAAGTTGTGTACAGCGGACCAGTCAAAGGAATCCTTAAGGTTAAAGAATCTGTGACGGGTCAGTACTTGTCTGGTAAGCGTTCAATTCCTGTTCCCGAAACACGTCGCAAACCCAATGCTCAATGGCTCGAGGTTGTCGGAGCCAAAGAACACAACTTGCAAAACGTTACGGTAAAAATTCCTTTGGGCTGCTTTGTGGCAGTCACAGGCGTGTCGGGCAGCGGCAAGAGCACATTGATTCGAGACATTTTGTTGCCGGTCTTAATGCAGAAAATTTACAAATCAAAAGATGCTCCAGGAAAGCACAAGAAGATCAACGGGATCGAACACCTCGACAAAGTGATTGACATGGATCAGTCGCCCATTGGTCGCACTCCGCGCTCTAACCCTGCGACCTATACCGGGGTTTTTGACAATATTCGAAAGCTCTTCGCGACCACAGCCGAGGCCAAGGTGCGTGGATACATGCCAGGTCGATTCTCCTTCAATGTTCAAGGCGGACGTTGTGAGGCTTGCTCTGGTGACGGAACGATCAAAATTGAAATGCATTTTTTGCCAGATGTGTATGTGAAGTGCGAGGTTTGCAAAGGGGCTCGTTATAACCGCGACACTCTCGATGTCACCTTCAAGGGCAAGACGATTGCCGACGTTTTAAATATGCCGGTCGCAGAGGCGGTTGACTTCTTCTCTAATCAACCAGTTATTGCGCGACATATGCAGACACTGCTTGATGTGGGACTGGGATACGTTCGACTTGGCCAGTCGGCACCAACATTGTCGGGCGGCGAGGCCCAACGAGTCAAACTTGCTTCCGAACTTGCAAAGCGCAGCACGGGACACACGATCTATCTCTTAGATGAACCGACAACAGGTTTGCACTTTGAGGACGTACGACGTCTACTCACCGTGCTGTCTCGACTTGTGGATCAAGGCAACACAGTTTTAGTCATTGAACACAGCCTCGACGTCATCAAAACCGCCGACTGGCTCATCGATTTGGGCCCAGAGGGCGGTAGCGGCGGAGGTCTTGTCGTTGCTGAAGGTCCACCCGAAGTCGTTGCGAAAACAAAAGGCAGTTATACGGGTCATTATCTCAAACCAATGTTGGGTCTTTGATCGAGTTTCTTAACTCTGACGACCATGGTTACACGCCCGCCCACAGGAACAATTCCCGAGCAACCGGGTTCGTATCAATTCAAAGACGTTCATGGTCGGGTGATCTATGTCGGCAAAGCATCAAATCTGCGTCAGCGCTTATCCAACTATTTTCAGGATCCTGCTCAGTTGCATCCGCGAACTGCACAAATGGTGGCAAATGCTGAGTCAGTTGAGTGGGTAATTGTTCGCAACGAAGTTGAAGCCCTCATTCTTGAATTCAGTTTGATCAAGGAGCATCATCCACGATTTAACGTCCGATTGCGTGACGATAAGAGCTACCCGTTTTTGGCTGTAACAACTGACGAGGAGTGGCCTCGTGCCGTGGTCTTGAGAGGGCGCACTCGTAAAGGCACTCGATACTTTGGTCCGTATCCACATGCGTACGCAATTCGCGACACATTGGATTTGCTCCTTCGAACGTTCCCCATACGAACATGTAGTCCCGGGAAATTCAATCAACATAACAAATTGGGACGCCCATGTTTGTTGTATCACATCGAAAAATGTAGTGGGCCCTGTGTGGGAGAGGTCACGCCAGACGCGTATTCGGAATTGGTCAAAGAATTTTGCGATTTCTTAGATGGCGATACTGATGAGGTTGTCGCAAAACTCCAAGACGACATGGCCAGGGCGTCTGCAGCTCTTGAATATGAAAAAGCCGCTCGGCTTCGTGATCGTTTGCAGTCAGTAGCGAAAGCGATTGAGAAGCAGCAGATCGTCGGCGAAAAGAGTGAAGACATTGACTTGATCGGAATTGCTCAGGACGAACTTGAAGCGGCCATTCAAATCTTCTATGTTCGTAAAGGTCGAGTGGTGGGTCGTAAGGGCTTCATTCTTGACAAGGTCGAAGACTTATCGCAGTCCGGTCTTATTGATCGCGTCATTGAGGCCCTATACGGAGATGAGCCGGTGCTTGGTGTTCCGAAAATGCTTTTGGTGCCGGACTTGCCGTTAGCGATGGCGACGTACGAAGAATGGTTGAGCTTTCAACGTGGCTCGAAGGTAGAGATTCGCATTCCGCAACGTGGAGATAAACGTGAGCTTCATGAATTAGTCACTCGTAATGCAACCGAAGAATTTCATCGTCATCGTATGAAGCGATCAAGTGACCACAATGCGCGCAGCAAGGCTTTGACAGAACTCCAAGATCTCTTAGGTTTGCCCGAGGCGCCATTGCGTATTGAGTGTTACGACATGGCACACCTTCAAGGCACCGATTATGTCGGTTCAATGGTTGTGCTCGAAGATGGATTGCCAGCAAAGCGGGAGTACCGCCGTTTTAAGGTCAAAGAGGTTCCTGGTAACGATGATTATGCGGCCATGGAAGAAGTTTTAACGAGGCGGTTCACTGCCTACATTGAAGAGCGGGAGCATCCGATTGAAACCGATGAATTGACTCAACAGCAAAAGCCTCGGTTGAAAAAGTTTGTTTACCCACCTCAACTTCTTCTTGTTGACGGAGGCAAAGGCCAACTCGCAGTCGCTGAACGTGTTCTGCGTCATCTCGGACTTGAACACGAGATCCCTGTTGCGTCGCTGGCAAAGAGATTCGAAGAAGTGTTTATCCCGGGTCAGTCTGAACCTGTTGAAGTACCTCGAGGAAGCGATGCGCTCTTTATGCTTCAGCGCATTCGTGATGAAGCTCACCGTTTTGCCAATTCATTCCACCGCGAATTACGGGACAAGCGCATGGTCTCAAGTGCTTTGGATGGTATTGCGGGATTAGGTGAAGCACGAAGAAAGAGAATCATCAAAGCATTCGGCGGAGTCAACGCTGTTAAGAAGGCGACACTTGAAGAACTGCAGGCTCAGTCTTGGCTGCCTGAGGAAGTAGCTCAAGCGATCTTTAACAAATTTCACGATTCTTAAGTTAGAAGCAACTTAATATTTCAGTGCGAATCTTTTCGTACGAATCAATTCTCGATTGTGGATCCTTGCCCAAGGTGAAGTCCGGGACGATGATCTCGTCAAATCCAAGTTCTATGAGTTGACCGATCTGATCAATGATGTGGTCATTTGATCCGATGATTGAACGGTCGCTCGGAGCAACTTTGCGAATCTTTTCAATGGTCTCTTGATCATCGACCAAGAAGAACATTGCTTGAACAGATTTGTGGATGTCAGCCCATTCTCGATTGACCGACTCGCATGCTCGTGCGAAAGTCTCGACACGTTCTGTGGCAGTGGGAACATTTCCCCAGGTGTTCCACTCGTTGGCATATCTGGCAGTGATTTTTGACATTCTCGGACCGCCTGTGCCGACCATGATCGGCAGTGGAGTCTGAATCGGCCTCGGTTGACATGGGGCGTCAGTGATTGAAAAGTGTTGACCTATAAAGGTTGTTCGATTGTTGCGTAACATTGAAGTGACGATTTGAATAGCTTCTTCAAAACGATCGACGCGTTCTTTTCCTTCAAGCAGATCAACTCCGTAGGCAAGATGCTCGTTTACCTGCCAGCCAGCTCCGATTCCGAGAGTGAGGCGACCGTTCGAAATTTGGTCGATTGTTGCCGCGATATTGGCGAGAACAGTCGGATGACGAAAAGTCGTCGGAGAAACGAGCGAACCGATACGGAGGTCTTGAGTAATGGCCGCAATCGCTGAGATCATGCTCCAGCATTCAAAGACATCGCCATCCTTAGTGGATGTTGATTCGTCATTGGGCATGAAGTGATCGGCGTACCACAACGAATACCAGCCGTTTGAGTCTGCGTATAGAGCAAGGTCGCGGACATCACTCCAAGACCTTTCAGGGGAGGGCCATACAGAAAATTTGACTGAGGTTTTTCGATTCGTGGTCACAGCCAAAGGGTAGTCGTGCCGTATCCTCGCAGTGTGAACAATGAAGCGTCTCCCAGTGCAGATGAAAATACTTTGTGGGAGGACAACGCTCAATGGTGGATCGACGGCTTTACTGATGGTGCCGATGCTGAATATGAAGAGCAAATCTTGCCCTTAGCAGCCGAAGAACTGCAGGGTATGAATCAGGTTTTAGATGTTGGTTGTGGAGATGGTCAAGTCTCTCGACTCGTTAAGAAACTTGGGGCAAGTTTTGTTGCAGGCGTGGATCCGACATGGAATCAAGTGACCGTGGCAGCTCAACGTGGAGGGGGACTTCACGTCAGCAAAGCCGGAGCAGATGGACTTCCTTTTTTTGATGAGACTTTTGATGCAGTCGTCGCCTGTCTAGTTTTTGAACATATTCAAGATGTCGATACGGCTATCGCAGAAGTTGCTCGAGTCTTGAAACCTGGCGGTAGGTTCTGTTTCTTTCTGAACCATCCTTTGTTGCAAACCCCAGGTAGCGGATGGATTGATGACCAAATCCTTGATCCACCCGAGCAGTACTGGCGGATTGGAGCGTATTTGATTGAGCAAGAATCAAATGAAGAAGTTGAAAAGGACATTTTCATTCCTTTCATTCACCGTCCTTTGAGTAGGTACATCAACGCGTTGATCGCCAACGGTCTGTACATTCAGCGAATGCTTGAGCCTGCGCCGCCTCCTGGATTTCTTGCCAGAGCTGCCGAATACGAGGATGCTTCAACGATTCCGCGTCTGCTGTACTTACGTGCAGTGAAACTAGATGTCTAAGCAACGCTCGCTGAAGATCGGAGTTCAACTCCAGACGCATGTTGTTCCTCCGTCGGCTTATCTCAATGTCGTTGGAGAAGCCTTGAGCCTCGGAGTTGATTCAGTATTTCTGTGGGACCATCTTGTTCCCTTCACCGGTCAAGAAAGGGATATTTCTTGGGATACGTGGACTCTTCTTGGTTCATTAGCCGCCTTGTTTCGAGGGCGTGAGCAGTTGCTGGGCGTCTTGGTATCTCCGTTGTCGATTCGCGAGCCAGCAGTATTGGCTCGGTCAGCAGCGACGATTGCCCTTCTCGGAAATGGGACGTTTATTCTCGGAGTTGGTTCAGGCGGGTTCGTCCACGATGACAACCTCACCGATGCCCCCAAGGACGTAGTGACACGGATGAAGCAGTTTTCTAGACGGCTGTCTTTCCTCCGTGAAGAGGTATCGAGATTGAACGCAGAGTGTGGCACCAATATTTTGATCTGGGTTGGTGGTTCAGGAGAAAAAGTGACGATTCCGTTAGCGATTAAATATGCCGATGGTTGGAGCGGTTTTGGACCGCTATCTGAATTCATCAATAAGGCAAGCCATTTCTTGGGGACCAATCATGAGATCAGCGTGCTTCTCACCCCGCGAGATCAGAACAATGACTTGCAGGGTTACTTTGACTCGGGCGCTCATCATCTGATTCGAAGTCTCCGACCCAATGAAGATCTAAGTTTCGATCTGGAGCCAATATCGCAAATGCTCTCTGAGAGAGCACAGTTGATCGGTAGTTTGTAGACGTGGCCGACATTTTGGTGATCACTGGGCTTTCGGGAGCAGGTCGTTCTGCAACCGCGGCTGTTCTAGAAGATCTTGGTTGGTATGTCGTTGACAACCTGCCAACTTCGCTGGTTGACACAATCGTCGACCTAGCAAGTGTTCCTGGCTCTGAGATTGATCGCTTAGCACTTGTTGCCGGTCGTCAACATCTTGAACTCATGCCCAAAGTCGCAGCGATGCGCGCGAGCGGTCATCAAGTTCGCGTGGTCTATTTGGATGCGACAGATGCCGAACTCATTAAGCGATATGAATCGTCACGTCGGCGGCATCCACTTGATTCTGAAACTGATGGGCTACTTGAAGCAATCCAGTTAGAGCGTCGTCTGCTTGAACCGATGAAGGGTGATTGTGATCTAGTTATCGATACGACAGAGCTCAACGTTCACCAATTGAAAACGAAGTTGGTTGGTGCGTTTGAAGTTTCGGCCCTTGAACGATTGCAAGTGTCTGTGGAGTCATTTGGTTTCAAGCACGGTTTGCCACTTGATGCTGACATCGTGATGGATGTGCGTTTCTTGCCGAATCCACATTGGGAAGAAGGACTGCGTCCACTGACCGGTCTCGATTCCGCGGTTCGTGATTTCGTTTTAGATCGTGTTGAATGTTCTGAGTTTTTACAGGGTCTGGTGGGGCTCCTTGAAACGGTGTTGCCTCATTACGCCGCTGAAGGCAAGAGTTATCTGACGATTGCCATCGGATGTACTGGTGGTCATCACCGTTCGGTTGCAGTGGCCGAGGAGATCGGGAGTCGCCTGCGCGCTTCCGGTCAACCAGTTCGGGTCTCTCACCGAGATATTGCCCGCTAAGACACGACCTCGGTTGAGGTCTTTTGTCATTTGCCACGTCGTGAGATTGGGAGAAATCCTTTGGGTGGGTACCCCGCAGACTAGGTTTTAGACGTCTGTTGGACATTGGTGAGTAGATCACGTCGTATATCGAAAGGACCGCTATGACTGTGCGAGTTGGTATTAATGGATTTGGCCGAATTGGCCGTAACTTTTTCCGAGCGGTTCAGGCTCAAGGAGCCGACATCGAGATTGTGGCTGTCAACGACCTCGGATCGGTTAAAACGATGGCTCATCTTTTGAAGTACGACTCGGTCATGCGTCAACTTCCCAACGACATCAAAGTCTCAAAGAATGGCATCAGCGTCGACGGTGTCGAGATCAAGGTGCTGAGCGAGCGCGATCCGAAGAATCTTCCCTGGGGAGAATTGGGCGTTGATGTAGTTATTGAGAGCACCGGATTCTTTACCAAGCGCGATGCTGCTGCTGCTCACCTTGAAGGTGGAGCGCCGCTCGTCATCGTTTCGGCTCCATGCGATGGTGCGGACGCAACATTTGTTTACGGCGTCAATCACAAAGATTTTGACTTCAAGACGCAAAAGGTCATCTCGAATGCCTCATGTACCACGAACTGCTTTGTGCCGATCGTGAAGGTTTTGGACGATGCGTTCGGCGTTGAGGAGGGTTTGATGCAAACGGTGCACGCGTATACCGGCGATCAGTCATTGGTAGACGGCCCACACAGCGACCTTCGTCGTGCGCGTGGCGCAGCAATAAATATTGTTCCGACAAATACCGGTGCTGCTCGCGCGACGAGCCTTGTGCTTGAGAGCATGAAGGGCAAGCTAGACGGCACTTCGCTTCGTGTTCCTGTGCCGACTGGATCAATCGTTGACTTCACCGCCAATTTGAAAAAGGCTGCGACTGTCGAAGAGATCAATGCGGCTTTCAAGAAGGCCGCTGCTTCGGGTCCGTTAAAAGGCGTCCTTCGATACACCGAAGATCCGATTGTGTCGAGTGACATTGTTGGCGATCCTCACAGCAGCATCTTTGATGCTGGTTTGACCATGAGTCTGGGCAAGATGGTCAAAGTTTTGTCGTGGTACGACAACGAATGGGGCTACAGCAATCGCCTAGTACAGATGACTTTGTTCGCTGGTTCAAAAGTTCCCAAGAAGGCTCGTCGCTCATAAGCGTTGCCGATGAGTAAAAGTATTCCCACTCTTGAAGACCTCGGCGATGTCGCCGGTAAGCGAGTTCTCGTTCGTACCGACTTCAACGTTCCGATGGAAACCGCATCGGACGGAACTCAAACAATCACTGATGATTTTCGTATTCGCGCGGCGCTTCCAACGATCAATTGGTTGACCGAGCGCGGAGCCAAAGTTGTTTGCGCAAGTCATCTCGGTCGCCCTAAGGGTGTTGTTGAACCTAAGTACTCAATGAATCCAGTCGCGAAGCGACTATCAGAACTGGCGCTAGGCGTTGAGTTGCTAGAAAACCTTCGATTCAATTCCGGAGAAGAAAAGAACGAGCCTTCATTTGTAGCGGCGCTTGTTGAAGGCATCGACATGTATGTCGATGATGCCTTTGGCGCTGCGCATCGTTCTCATGCATCAATAGTGGGTCCGCCAAAAACCTTGCCCTCGGCAATGGGGAGACTGCTGCAAAAAGAAGTTGAAGTGCTGCTCGCTTTGCGTGAAAACCCAAAACATCCATTCGTAGCAGTTTTGGGCGGATCAAAGATTTCCGACAAACTTGGTGTAGTTGAAGCACTGTTGAATGTTGTTGATTCGCTCATTGTCGGTGGAGCAATGTGTTTTACCTTCTTGGCAGCACAGGGGTACTCAATTGGTGATTCGCTTTTCGAACCAGATCAGGTCGATACCTGTAAACGCTTGTTGTCGCTCGGAAAAGCAATTCATTTACCAGATGACATCATCGGACTAGACGCTGACGGTAAGTACGCCACCTACGGTCGTCGTTTGCCACCTGGAGCCAAAGGCTTTGATATCGGACCAGGATCGGCAGCAGCTTTTAGCGACATCATCATGGACGCTCGTACAGTTTTTTGGAACGGACCCATGGGTATGTTTGAAGACGATCGTTTTGCCGGTGGCACACGAACCATCGCTCAAGCGATGGCCGATACCAAAGCTTTTACCGTTGTCGGTGGTGGAGACTCGGCGGCTGCTCTAGCGCAATTTGGTTTCGACGATCAGGTCGATCATGTCTCAACAGGTGGCGGAGCGTCACTTGAATTACTTGAACTCGGCGACTTGCCTGGTCTTGCTGCCTTAAGGGAGG
>WLMQ01000001.1 GCA_009700145.1 Actinomycetota bacterium | reverse complement strand
TGTTCGGGTGGCGTCGTCGGGTTCACTCATCACGAAACGATCAATGATTGCATCACACGCACGTCGCATACGGGTTGTTCCGTACACAAGCTCGGTGACGAATCGCCGATCTGGATCTGAGAGTTTTGAGCGCGACAAGAGAGCCGGCAAAACCAAGTTGGCGTATGCCCCATCGTGATCGATGCGCATCAAAGCAGCGAGCGCTACCGAACGAGATGATTCAGTCACTAGTTAACTTCTCTCCATGAGTTATTTGAGTTCCGTTGATCCACGAGACAACATCCATACGGGGTTTGCCTTCGGGTTGAACGATTTTGAGTTCAAGAAATCCACTACTAGTCGCAACCCCCACCGAATTCTTAGTAACCACCAATGAACCGACTTCACCAGTGGTTTCGTGAATGACATCTGCTTGATGGATCTTCAAACGCTTACCGCGAAAAATCGTCCAAGCATTTCCGAGTCTGATCAATCGTGAAATTTCACGGGCAGAATTCGACCAATTGATTCGCAATTCTGAGGAGTCAATTTTTTCTGCATATGTCGCCCTACCCGTTTGCGGCACGACCGGATCAAGACCAAATTTCAATTGTTCGATGAGTAGTTGCGAACCTTCAGCGATCAACTGTGACCGAATGTCTTCAGCTGTTGTTGAATCGGTGATTGCCATGGTTCGCACGCCGATGACGCCACCCGTGTCAAGACCTTCTTCAATTTGCATCAAGCAGACGCCAGTTTGGGTATCGCCAGCCAATAACGCTCGTTCAATTGGCGCGGCACCTCGCCACTTCGGCAATAACGAGACATGCAGGTTGACCATCGGGATTTCGGCGAGAACATTGGGCTTGATGAGCGCCCCGTACGCAACGACCACGGCGAGATCAAAAGGCTTGTCACGATGTTGTTCAAGCAGGTCATCAACTTTGTGCGACACCGTGAGCCCAAGTTCGAGTGCCGCCACTTTGACTGGGCTTGGATAGAGATCGTTTCCACGAGCCCGACGTTTGTCGACACGAGTAATCACATGTCCAACTTCAATTCCGGCCTCGACGAGAGCACGCAATACCGGAACGGCGAGTTCAGGTGTCCCTAAGAATGCGACACGTTGAACTGCACCAACGGGCAAAGGTGCCAAAGATTCAGGCGTGTGCTCGGGCATTTGGTTCATTCAGCCCGCAAACGCTTGATCTCGCCCACCGGCGCCGCTTGTTCTGAAAGCTTTTTATATTCGGCAATCGCCTGCTTGCGTTGTTCGGGCTGCATACGATCAAACATCAACACACCATTCAAATGGTCGAGTTCATGTTGAAACAGTCGCGCTTCAAGTTCATCGGCTTCAAGCGAAATCTCGTTGCCATTCATATCGATGCCCTTCATGAGCACCGTCTTGGGTCGCGTCATCTCAACATAAAGACCTGGAATGCTCAGGCATCCCTCGTCGTACACCCATTCACCATCAGATTCGACGATTGTTGGGTTGAGAATCACCATCGGCTCGTCGTCCATATCCCACACAAAAATTTGGCGCTGGATACCTACTTGAGGAGCCGCCAAACCAATACCCGAGTCGCTGTCGTACAGCGTGTCGAACATTTCTTCGACGATTCGCACGACCTTGGCGTCGATGTCTGTGACCGCTGCCGCCTGCGAAGCGAGCACTGGATCTCCGAAAGTACGAATTTGGTACGACATACCTGACAGGCTACCTATGACATGTCTGTACCTGATGCTCCTTCGAATCTTCCGCCAGCCCATTATTTCAACGAGGACCCCGATGTTCCCTCGGCGCGCAAGCGCATTGATGTCTCATTGCCCGACGGAAGTTTCAGCATTGAAACTGACACTGGCGTTTTTTCTCACGGTCGCGTTGATTCGGGAACCAAAGTCTTATTGATGGAAGCACCTGCACTCCCTACGTCGGGAAATGTGCTCGACCTCGGATGTGGATCTGGTCCAATTGCGATGACGATGGCCCGTCGAGCACCAGGATGCGGCGTTTGGGCTATTGACGTTAATGAACGCGCCCGACAACTGACACGAGACAACG
Organism: Actinomycetota bacterium; assembly: GCA_009700145.1. Taxonomy (GTDB): domain Bacteria; phylum Actinomycetota; class Acidimicrobiia; order Acidimicrobiales; family Ilumatobacteraceae; genus Casp-actino8. The sequence goes on along the minus strand of WLMQ01000001.1, from coordinate 55,747 downwards.
CCTCGGCGTTAGGACTCACCAACGTCACGGTTGCAACACCTGACGAAGTGCCAGACAGCGTGATCTTCGATGTCATCTGGAGCAATCCACCCATCAAAGTTGGCAAACAAGAATTGCATGAACTTTTGAATCGTTGGCTTGCTCGCCTATCTCCCGATGGTTACGCAGTACTCGTTGTCAACAAAAACCTCGGCAGCGACTCGCTTGCGAAGTGGCTCACCGAACGTGGTTGGACCGTGAAGAGAATTTCATCACGCCAAGGTTTTCGCGTCCTCACCGTTAAACATTAAAGATTGAACTCGCTAGATACGGGGCGGATCAACTTCAATACGGATTTTTGAATTGGCTGGTCTTGACGTCGTAGCACAGGCCTGAGTCAAGATCTCGTGATTAGCCGCTCGCACCATCCACTTATCGCGATGCGCAGCAGTGCTCACTCCAACAGACTTGGCGAGTTCAAGCACAAATGCATCAGCTCCGTCACCTTCAATAATGGCGATTGCTGAAGCAGGTGGCAGTCCGAGCATTTGCCGGCGGGCAATTTCGGCAGTACTCACGATTGATGGATCACCAGCAACTGCAGCGCGTACAACTTCGTGATCGGGCATTGAAGTTTGCAGAATAACTCGGCCACCACGATCGCGAGCACCAACCAAACGAGCGGCTCGAGCCACTAATGAGAAGGCTTGTTCGCTCGCGCAATAGCGCGGCGCTAGAAGTTCGCTATCGAAGTCCAAGAATGCCACGACATCAATTCGCCGCACTCGATGCAGTACCGCCTCGGTACCGATAAACACATCGGCCTTGGTGTCATCAAGAGAATCTTCTTTTTCTTTGCCAGCGACAACTGCTAAAACATCGCGTTGCGCCGCAGCCTCAATTTCGTCGCGCAAACGTGCGACTCCTGGACGAATTCGTGACAGCACCGACGATCCACATGATCCACAGATTCGCGGACGCGTGGCACCGCATGCTCCACAGTCGAGTCGTCCGGGCACTTCTTCAACCATCGCTCCTTGGCAAACTTCACATCGCGTCAGCGCATTACACGAGCGACAGGCCAACAGTCGGGCCTGACCCTTCGTATTCAAGACGCAGGCAACGCGCAGATCAGCATGACGCAAATAGGCAATGAGTTCAGACGACAGCATCGAACGTTTCCATGGCTCTAGATCGCTTTGATCAACGACTTCAACATGAGACCATGCAGCCTTCTCACGTTCTGACGATGGAGCGACTAAAGCACGACCAGACAGACCGACAACACTCGGACACGGAGAAACTAGAAGCAAAGGGGCTTCGGCGCGACGACAACGCTCGGCGAGCACGTCACGTGCATGCCAAGTTGGCGCCCGCTCTTCTTGAAGTGACTCTTCATGCTCATCAAGTACGACTGCTGCCTTGAGGCCTGGGCACGGAGCAAACGCTGCTGCGCGTGAGCCAATAACGACATCAACTCCGCCTCGCGCGAGTGCCCATTCTTCGGGCATCAAAGCCACCGAGATTCCGGCCCGACGAAGTCGATGGGCCAAAACATTTGCCGCATCAACCGATGCGCAGACAACCAATGTGGGGCCAACTCGTGCGGCGGCTAACAATGCAGGCATTTGATCAGCGCTTGGCGGCAACCGCAAAACACCACCGCCTTCGTGCAAAAGTTTGGTAGCTGCCGGCGACACTGGTTCGGCCAAAACTTTCGTGCGACGCAGTGGTGCAGGGCGAGTCACTACTGTGTTTGGCGAAGCAGTCACCAAAAAAGGTCGTAGACGTGAGGCGCACCAGCGAATAGACGCCCAACGACATATGTCGAGCATCTCGGCATCGGGACCAATTCCACTCGACTTATCAATCGACTTCAACTTGTCAACAGAAACACCAGGCGACGGTAAACCAAGTGAAACGACCCAGCCACCAACGCGACGACCATTCAATGAAACACGAACACGTGAGCCAATCTCTATGACCGCCACTAGTTCGGTGGGTACGACGTAGTCAAAGACACGATCAAGACCAGTCAGATCTGGGACAACACCAGCAACAACTGGTTCGTGAACGACCGCTTCGGCCGTCATGTCAATAACAATCGACAGGTATCGACGTTCGGACTCAGCGACCGAGGGCAGCGGAGAATTCGGACAAGCGTGACAACTTCTCCCATTCAAAATCTGCCAACTCGCGGCCAAAGTGACCGTACGCAGCAGTCTGCTGATAGATCGGACGCTTCAACTGCAAGTCGCGAACAATGGCGGCTGGACGAAGGTCGAAGGTTGCACGCACGGCAGCTTCAATCTTTTCAACGGCAACTTTTTCAGTTCCGAAAGTCTCAACCAAAATGCTCACCGGATGAGCCATACCAATTGCGTACGCAACTTGAACTTCGCAACGATCAGCTGCGCCAGAAGCAACAACATGCTTAGCAACCCAACGTGATGCGTACGCAGCCGAACGGTCAACCTTGCTCGGATCTTTTCCACTGAATGCGCCACCACCGTGACGTCCCATACCACCGTAGGTGTCGACGATGATCTTGCGACCCGTCAAACCGGTATCGGCATGTGGTCCGCCTAAAACGAACTTGCCCGTTGGGTTGATGAAGATTGAATAATCATCATTCGCAAACTGTGCTGGGACCATGGGTCGAATCACTTGCTCGATGAGATCGGGGCGAATCACGGTGTCGCGATCGATACCTTCGTCATGCTGAGTTGAGATGAGAACAGTCTTCAAACGAACGGGCTTGCCGTCTTCGTAGTCAAACGTCACTTGAGTCTTGCCATCGGGACGAAGGTACGGAATCTGGCTTGACTTGCGCACCAAAGCCAAACGCTCGGCCAAACGGTGGGCTAAGTGAATTGGTAACGGCATCAAAGTTTCGGTCTCGTTACATGCGTAACCAAACATCATTCCTTGGTCGCCGGCACCTTGAAGATCGAGATCGTCGCTACCGGTGCGAGCACGCACTTCTTCGCTCTTATTCACGCCTTGAGCAATGTCGGGAGACTGCGCATCTAATGCAACGAGTACGCCACAGGTCTTTCCATCAAAACCAAAATCAGCATTGGTGTAACCGATGCCCTTGATGACTTCGCGAGCAGTCTCGGCAATGTCGACATAAGCCTCGGTGGTGATTTCACCCGAGACCAAGCACAAACCTGTCGTCACCAAAGTTTCGCAGGCGACACGCGCATGTGGATCTTGCGCGAGGATCGCATCAAGCACCGCGTCAGAAACTTGGTCGGCGACCTTGTCGGGGTGACCTTCGGTCACGCTCTCGGAAGTGAATGTCCAGTTACGACTCATGATGGCTCCGTGTCATCGCTTTCAGTGAAAGAAATGTGTTTGATAGATGTGTTGATAAAAAACTTGATTGTGCAGTTACTGAATAGCCCGTATCTGCACCACAATGTCGAGCAACGCCTGAGCCACAGCCCGCTTGTCAGTCAACGACAACGACTCTAGAGGGTGGCTGGGTCGTAAGAAGGTAACTGCATTGGTCTCATGGGCAAAACCAACACCGGGTTGACTGACGTCGTTGGCCACAATCAAGTCGAGATTCTTGCGTTCAAGCTTGCCCTGAGCATGAGTCACCAAGTCTGATGTCTCGGCAGCGAAGCCGACGAGTACCTGACCAGGGCGTTTTGAGGCCCCCAGTCCAGCCAAAATATCGGGCGTTGCTTCAAGGACAATCTGCGGGATTCCCCCGTCTTTTTTGATCTTTTGTGGAGCGCACGACACGGGGCGAAAATCAGCAACTGCCGCGCTCATGACCATCACGTCACTCGTAGCCCACACCGATTCAATCGCCGCCTGCATCTGCGCGGCCGTTTCAACATTGACCACGCTCACGCCCGCTGGCACGGGTAGATCAACTGTTGAAATGAGTGTCACCTGAGCCCCACGCGAGGCAGCCTCAGCAGCAACGGCGTAGCCCTGTTTGCCACTTGAACGGTTGGCAATGACGCGCACCGCATCAATGGGTTCACGGGTTCCACCAGCACTCACAATGACTTTGACCCCGGCAAGATCTTTGGGCCCAAGCACTTGATGAACTGCAGCGATGATTGCATCAGGCGACGCCAAACGGCCCTTGCCTGAATCACCACCAGCCAATCGGCCCGCCTCGGGTTCAACAATATGAACTCCGCGCGATGCAAGCGTGGCGACATTTTGTTGAATCGCGGGGTGCTCCCACATCTCGGTGTGCATTGCCGGACAGACAATGACCGGAGCACGCGTTGCGATCAACACATTAGTCATGAGGTCGGTCGACAAACCGTTGGCGTAAGCCCCAAGCAGACGCGCGGTCGCCGGAGCAATCAGTACAAGATCGGCGCCCTGGCCTAATTTCGTGTGCGGAATTGGCGAAGCCTCATCCCATAAAGAAGTTTGAACTGGTTCGCTTGCTAAGGCTGACAACGTTGTGCGACCAATGAAATGTTCGGCACCTTTCGTCATCACTGGAATGACATGGGCTCCCGCGTCAACTAATCGGCGAATCACTTCAACGGCTTTGTACGCGGCGATACCACCACAAACCCCAACAACAATTCGCTTACCGGCCAAATCGGCCATGATCAATCAGGCGTCGCCGGAATCAGCGTCTGATGCGCTGTCTTGGTTGACTGCTTCAACGACGGCTACTTCTCCGAACACTTCTTCGCTTGCTGCTGCTTGAGCACTCGCGAACAAAGCTGCAGCATCTGCTTGAGCTGCTTCTTCGGCGGCACGACGTTCAGCCATTTCATCAGCTGATACGCGAACAATTTTGTCAGCGGCGATTTCTTCAAAGCCCATGCTGAGGGGCTTGCGCAATGATGCGACCTGCGGAGGAACGACCTTCGAACTCACTGAGCCCATCTTGGCGTAGTACTGCTGCAACTCACGCGCCCGACTTGCTGCCAAGGTCACCAAACTAAACTTTGAATCAACCTTGCCGAGCAGGACCTCGAGTTGTGGGGTCATCATGGAGTCATTGGTTGCGGCCATAGTAGATCTGGTCCTTTGAGAGGGTTAACGCCAAATAGTTCAGCGGTTGAGCCTAGCCCAATTCAGGCGAATTCAGCGCCGAGAGTCAGCTCGGAGCCGGTTAATCAGAACCAACATCTCATCGACTGTCTGGTCGAGATCATCATTCACGAACGAATAGTCGGCCAAAGCCAGGCCAACAGGCTCTTCTTCCTCGGCTTTGCGCAGTCTTTCGAGCACCTTATGGTCGGGGTCACCGCGGCCGATCAGACGCCGGCGTTGCTCATCACGAGACGGGGGCAAGATGAACAAAAGCACCGATTCGGGGTGGCGCACCTTCACCTGTTGGGCGCCATCAACCTCAATTTCGAGCACGATGTCTTGAGTCGAGGAAAAGTCAGGCACGGGAGTGCCGTAGTAATTACCGAGAAATTCGGTCCATTCTAAAAATCCGTCATTTTCCCGGTGTGTCTCAAAGGCTTCTCGGGTGGTGAAAACATAGGCCTGATCATGTTCACCTGGTCGCTGTTCACGAGTTGTCCACGAACGACTGAGGAGCAAAGTTGAATCTCGGCGCAACAAGGCATCAACAATGGTGCCTTTACCGACCCCGCCCGGACCCGAGACGATCACAATCAACGGAGATGCACTCGACGATGAGGCGGGCGGTTCGGCCCGCTCGTTCACTTCGCTAAGTGTTCGAGAAGTGTTTTTTTCTGCTGCGTGCCCAGACCCTGGATCTTGCGGTTATCGGCAATACCGACTTCCTCCATAATCTTGCGCGCTTTCACTTTGCCGAGGCCCGGAAGGCTTTCAAGCATGGCGATGACTTTCAGTTTGCCAACATTGGGGTCCGCAGACTCAAGAGCCGCAGCCACCGTCAAGGTGCCCTGTTTGAGCTCGACCTTGATTGCGGCCCGTGCAGTCCTTGCTTCGGCTGCCTTCGCGAGGGCTGCCGAACGCTGTTCTGGTGTGAGTATCGGAGGAGTAGCCATGGGCAAACCGTACCTATCACAAGTGCTCAATAGGTGGATACCAGCCCATTTTGCGGGGTATTGACTAGCCCAAACCCCCGCGATGAGCCAGTCCTGACAAGGAGGCCACGTCGGAGAACCCGCGACTTTGGACCCACGCGGTCAGTTCCTTCGCAATCTTGAAACATGCCCGTGGATCGGCAAAAGTCGCGGTACCCACTTGAACTGCACTTGCGCCCGCCAACATCAGTTCGACTGCTTCCCAACCCGATGTCACTCCCCCAACTCCGATGATGGGCAGATTCGGCAAAGCGGCGTGGACGTCAAAGACCGTGCGCACGGCAACTGGATGTATTGCTCGGCCCGAAATTCCGCCGCCGCCATTGCCAAGAGCGGGCCGACCAGTCTCGGGATCGAGAACCATTCCGACCACGGTGTTAATCAACGTGACTGCCTCAGCCCCGGCCTCGTGCACTGCTTGAGCAACGGCAATCACTCGATCGGTATTCGGACTGAGTTTGGCCCACAACGGATACTCGAGAAGTGAACACGCTCTCATCACTTCAGCCGACATCGCGATGTCGTGCGCGAAAATTCCGTGACCGTTCATATTCGGACACGACAAATTGACCTCGACCGCAATAACTGTTGAGCGATGCGGCGAATGCGCTAATCCATCTTGTAAGAGTTGCGCTGCTTGGCGATATTCATCGACCGATCGTCCCCAAATGCTCACGACTGCCGACGCGTTGACCGCAGCCATTGCTGGCAAATCGTGTTCGATCCAATGTTGCACTCCTAAACCTTGCAATCCAACCGCGTTAATCATGCCTTGAGCGATGGGATGCACGCGTGGTGCAGGATTACCCGCCCATTCAGTAGCGGCAATTGATTTCACGACAATCGCACCAATTGAATCGAGCGCACCGTACGCGGCCGGTTCGGCTCCGTGTCCAGCAGTGCCCGATGCAGCCATGACTGGATGCGTTAATTCAATTGAACCGACCCGAACATTGGAATTCACAATATTGCTCTCATCTTCCGTGGTATTCCTGCAAGCTCTTCACTTCAAGTGGATGATCAAGTTGTTCAGCCATTCCTTGTGCAGCAGCAAGTGCCGCTTCAACAGTTGTTACTGAACACACTCGATGAACATTGGCTGCTTTACGAATTGCTTCGCCGTCGGTTCGACCACCACGACCTTGTGGCGTATTGATAACAAAGGAGATCTCACCACTAGCAATGAGATTGACAGCAGTGATCTTGGCGCCTTCGCTGACTTTGCCGACAACAGCATCAACCATGTAGCCAAATCGACTGAGATAATCAGCCGTGCCAGGTGTTGCAACAATGCCAAATCCGAGTGCGCGCAGTCTTTTGGCTACGACTATCCCTGCAGGCTTATCTCCATCGGCGAGCGACAAGAAAACAGTTCCACTTGTTGGCAGCACTGTGCCCGCTGCGAGTTCGGCTTTATAGAACGCCCGACCAAAGGTCACGTCGATACCCATTACTTCGCCAGTTGAACGCATTTCTGGCCCAAGAGCGGTGTCGACTTCGGGGAATCGACTAAACGGCAAAACTGCTTCTTTCACTGCCACCGTGTCGGGCGAATCGAGTAACACCGAACGCGTGAGCAAACCTTCGGTTCGCAATTCGGCCAACGTCGATCCGAGCATGACGCGTGTGGCTACTTTGGCCAACGGAACACCGGTTGCTTTAGCAACAAAGGGAACCGTGCGACTTGCTCGTGGATTCGCTTCGATGACATAGACATTTGTTCCGGCAACTGCGAACTGCACATTGATCGGTCCGCGAACGTCTAGCGCTGTCGCAATTGCAGTTGTGTACGACTCAATCACTTCAACTACCCATGCAGGAAGTGTTTGCGGAGGAATCGCACATGCCGAGTCACCAGAGTGCACACCCGCTTCTTCAACGTGCTCCATGACCCCACCGATTAGAACTTCTCCGGTGTGATCGCGAATGGCATCAACATCAACTTCAGTTGCATCTTCAAGGAAGCGATCGACCAAAACTGGACGTTCTGCCGAGAGGCCACCCTCTTTACCCAAACTGCCAAAATTTGAAAGTTCGGCCATCGCACGAGCGAGGTGATCTCGATCGTGGACAATCTGCATTGCCCGACCACCCAATACGTAACTTGGCCGCACAAGTACTGGGAAACCAACCCGATCGACAATCACCAACGCTTGTTCGAGATTGATTGCCGTGCCACCGGGAGGTTGTGGAATGCTGAGCGACTCACACAGTTCGTTCCACTTCTCACGGTCTTCAGCAAGGTCGATTGATGCAGGCGATGTACCAGCAATGAGCTCAACCGGTATTTGCCCAGAAAGTTTGAGTGGTGTTTGGCCACCCAGCGAAACGATCACCTTGGGCTTTTTGCCACCCGCAGCGGCTGTTTCGGCGGCGATCACATTCAACACATCTTCTTTGGTGAGCGGTTCAAAATACAGACGATCAGAAGTGTCGTAGTCGGTTGAAACCGTTTCGGGGTTGCAGTTCACCATGACTGTTTCGTAGCCCGCATCGCGCAACGCGAATGATGCATGAACACAGCAATAGTCGAACTCAATTCCTTGACCAATTCGGTTGGGACCAGAACCCAAAATGATGACCCGTTGACGATCAGATTCGCGAACTTCATTTTCGTCTTCATATGTCGAGTAGTGATAGGGCGTGAGCGCAGCAAACTCGGCTGAACATGTGTCAACAGTTTTATACGTCGGAATAACACCTGCAGCCTCACGGGCGTCTCGAACCTCTGACTCGGCACTACCCCATAAATAAGCCAACTGCGCATCACTGAAGCCAACCCGCTTCACACGCTTCCACGCAGCTTTGGTCATTGCAGATGGACTCGATGACTTCACTGCGTCGCGTTCTTCGATGATGATTGACATCTGATCTAAAAACCAAGGGTCAACCTTGCACGCCGCATGTACGTCATCGACCGAGACTCCACGGAACAACAACTCGCCGATAACAAAAATCCGATCAGGAGTTGGAATATCCACAAGCCGCATCAACTCATCAGTTGAAACTTCGGCCAATTGCTTTTCGGCTGGATCACAATTCAGACCCAAACGTCCTTGTTCGAGCGAACGCAAAGCTTTTTGCAAACTTTCGGGGAATGTGCGACCAATCGCCATCACTTCTCCGACACTTTGCATTTGAGTTCCGAGAATGCCGCTAGTCCCCGGCAGCTTTTCAAAAGCCCAGCGCGGAATTTTCGTGACAACGTAGTCGATTGTTGGCTCAAAACTTGCCGGCGTCGCCTTCGTGATGTCGTTGGGTATTTCATCAAGCGTGTAACCAACCGCCAACTTCGCAGCGATCTTGGCAATCGGGAACCCAGTGGCCTTTGATGCCAAAGCACTTGACCGCGACACGCGCGGATTCATTTCAATCACAACGACATCGCCATTGGCTGGATTAACCGCGAACTGCACGTTAGAGCCGCCAGTTTCAACACCGACTCGGCGGATACATGCCAAGGCGGCATCGCGCATAATTTGGTACTCAACATCGCTCAGAGTTTGCGCGGGAGCAACTGTGATGGAGTCACCAGTGTGTACGCCCATCGGATCAAAGTTTTCAATCGAACAAATAATGACGCAGTTGTCAGCGGTATCGCGCATGACTTCAAGTTCGTACTCTTTCCAGCCGGCGATACTTTCTTCAATCAAGATCTCTCTGATCGGGCTGGCGTCGAGGCCATTTGCCGCCAACAGTGCAAACTCTTCAGCAGTCTTTGCAATGCCTGTCCCTCGTCCACCCAAGATGTATGCGGGGCGAATGATGGCGGGAAGACCGATGGTCTTAATGACCTCAAGCGCGTCTTCTATCGTGTGGGCGATACCACTTTCGGGAACCTTGAGACCGATTTCAATCATGGCCTTCTTGAACTTGTCACGATCTTCTGCAGTCGAAATTGATTCAGCGTTGGCACCAATAAGTTCGGGGGTTCCGGGCACACCAACAAGACCACGTTCAAAAAGTGCCATCGCCAAGTTGAGACCGGTCTGACCACCAAGTGTGGGAAGAACGGCATCGGGCTTTTCACGTTCGATAATTTTCGCAATCACTTCCCATGTCAATGGTTCGATATATGTGCGATCAGCAAAATCGGGATCGGTCATGATGGTCGCCGGATTTGAGTTCGCCAAAATAACGCGGTAGCCCTCTTCTTTAAGAACACGACAGGCTTGTGTTCCTGAATAGTCGAACTCACAAGCCTGACCGATCACAATCGGACCAGAACCGATAATCAAAATTGAATGGATATCAGTGCGCTTGGGCATTTCAGAAAGTTCCGTTCTGCATCAGTTGTGCAAATTGTTCAAAGAGATAACGACTGTCGTGTGGACCCGGACCAGCCTCTGGGTGATACTGCACACTGAATGCCGGCGCATTGAGAACACGCATACCTTCATTGGTCTGATCGTTGAGGTTGAGGTGAGTGACCGCTACTCGCCCACCCAAACTTTCGGCGTCAACGCAGAAGTTGTGATTTTGACTGGTGATTTCAACATGGCCCGATGCGAGATGTTGAACTGGATGATTTCCACCGTGATGTCCGAATGGCAATTTGTATGTCGCGCCTCCAAGAGCACGGCTCAACAATTGATGACCAAGACAAATGCCAAAGAGCGGAACTTGTCCAACAAGATCACGAATTGCGTCAACCGCATACGGCACTGCGGCCGGATCTCCTGGACCATTTGATAAGAACACACCATGGGGCTGACGGGCCATTACTTCTGCGGCCGTCGTTGACGCAGGAACAACTTCGATCGTGGCGATTTCTGACAAGCAACGCAAAATTGTCGTTTTGATTCCGAAGTCATAAGCAACAACTTTGAGCGGACCATTTCCGAATGAGTACGGCTTGGCGGTTGTCACCGTTGCGACAAGGTCAATTCCGTCGGTGCCTTTTTCAGCACGAGCGGCAGCAAGCAACTCACTTTGTGAAGCAGTACCAAACGCGCCAGGCATTGCTCCTGTATCGCGCAAGATTCGCGTCAGTCGACGAGTATCAATTCCGGCGATCCCGGCAATGCCGCTCTTCTTCAGTAATTCATTGAGGCTTTGTTCGGCGCGAAAGTTGCTATGACGGCGTGCCAAATCACGCACAATGACTCCCCGACAAAATGGTCGACGCGATTCATCATCAGCCACAGTCGTTCCGTAATTACCAATATGTGGATAGGTGAACGTGATGATCTGACCCGCATAACTGGGATCGGTCACAACTTCTTGGTAACCACTCAGAACCGTATTGAAAACGACTTCTCCGGTCGAGATGCCACTTGGCGCCTCAGCGCCAATGGCTTCTCCCTCAAACACGCTTCCATCAGCGAGCACAAGCGCTGCTTCACGAATTGCCATCATCGTCCCTATTCTGCATATTTATGCACTCTAGTGTATTATTAATAAACTGCCACTTCATCGCTGAGCGACCCCGTCACGGACCACAACTTGCCCCGCAAAGACCGTGTGGCGAACCTTGCCGCACACAGTTCGACCGTGATACGGCGTGTTTTTGCTCTTGCTGGCCACAACTTCTCGATCGACCACCCATTCACAGGTCGGATCAAAGATGGCCAAGTTGGCGGATTCGCCAACTGCGACTGGACGACCATGGCGATCGCCAACTCCAGCGATTCGAGCTGGTTTCCAACTGAGGGCCGCCACGACTGCCTGAGCATCCATGTTCAGTTCAGTCAGCGACAAAGCCAAAGCGGTTTCTAATCCGAGCATCCCAGGCGGAGCTTGATCAAGCGGTTGTTCTTTGAGGTGACTCGCGTGAGGAGCGTGGTCAGTGGCGATTGCATCGATTGTGCCGTCACGCAAACCTTCCTTCAGAGCAGCAATATCTGCCGATGTACGCAATGGAGGATTCACTTTAAAAACCGGATCAAAACTTCGCAGCGCTTCATCAGTCAATGTGAAGTGATGTGGCGTGGCTTCAGCGGTGATCGGCAAACCTTCGGCCTTAGCGCGTCGTACCATCTCGACACTCCGTTCGGTTGACAAGTGCAAGAAGTGAATACGCGAACCCGTGAGGCGCACGAGTTCAATATCGCGATGCACCATCAACTCTTCGGCGATTGCCGGCCAACCTGGCAAACCGAGATGACTGCAACACGATCCTTCGTGCATGACTGCACCGACAGTCAAACTGCTGACTTCACAATGTTGTGCGAGCGTGATGTCGAGGTCGCGTGCATATTCAAGTGCCCGTCGCATTAAGAGTGGATCTTGCACGCCATTGCCGTCATCTGTAAACAACGTGACGCCAGCATCGCGAAGTTCGCCGTAGGGCGCCAAAGCTTGCCCAGCCCGACCAACCGTGATGCATGCCGAAGGAATGACTTCGCACAGTCCGGCTCGTTCGCCTTGCGCACGAACGAACTCAACAACAATGCGTGAATCTTGCGCCGGTTCGGTATTCGGCATCGCAACTACAGCAGTAAAGCCACCTAGGGCCGCAGCCCGACTGCCTGTTTCAATAGTTTCGGATTCTTCACGACCTGGCTCACGCAAATGCACATGGAGATCAACGAATCCGGGAGAAACAAAACAATTCGTTGCATCAAGATCAATATCGGCCTTGGGCAACTTTGATCCGGCGTCGACAACTTCGGTAATGACGCCGCCAGCAATATGAATATCAGCAAGCCGACCTTGGGCGTCGGTGGTTTCATCAAGAATACGACCACCGCGAATATTGATGACTTGTACTTCTTTCATGACACGACTCCTTCTCCGGTTTCGGCTCCACCTAAGACATCGAAAAGAACTGCCATTCGTACCGACACCCCATTGGCGACCTGCTGCGTAATCATGTTGTTTGGCATTGACGCTGAGTCAATCAACATCTCCACACCGCGATTCATCGGACCGGGGTGCATGAGTAGTGCGTGCTCTGGCAACATTTTTGCGCGACGCTGATCAAGGCCATAACGTGCCGAATACTCCCCTAGGTGCGGCACCAAAGCCTCGTTCATTCGTTCGCGCTGCATGCGCAACATATAGAGCACATCTAGTTCGCCGATGACATCATCAAGCGACGACGAAATTGATACTGGCCAACCTTCAACTTCTGGTGGCAACAATGTTCGTGGCGCAACCAAAACAACTTTGGCACCGAGCGCTGTAAACGCTTGGATATCGCTACGAGCAACTCGGCTGTGGCGAATATCGCCAACAATTCCGATGGTCAACCCTTGCAAACAGTCACTACTTGGCGCCCGCCCCAACGTTGACATGATCGTGAAACTGTCGAGCAAGGCTTGAGTTGGGTGTTGATGCCATCCGTCGCCGGCGTTGATAATTGAAGCATCGGTCCATTCACTTAGTTGCCATGGAATGCCACTCGTTTTGTGCCGCACAACAAAAGCCGCAACGCCCATTGCGCTCACAGTTTCGATGGTGTCTTTCAGGCTTTCGCCCTTATTCACACTTGACGTTGACACACTAAAAGTCATGGTGTCAGCCGACAGACGTTTGGCTGCCGTTTCAAAACTGATGCGGGTGCGCGTTGAGTCTTCAAAGAACAAACTGACGACTGTGCGACCATTCAGTGCAGGAACCTTGGGCACTGGACGTCGATTGACTTCAGCCATGTGAGTTGCCAAACCCAGAATTCGCACAATTCCATCAACGCCAAGCTCGGAGATACTGCGCAAGTGCTTCACGAGTTCACCTTCTTTAACAAGGTCACGCCTTCGGGCGAAACCAGCACGTCTTCATCACGGCCGGTCGGAAGGTTCTTGCCCACATAGTCGGGGCGAATGGGCAACTCGCGGTGACCTCGATCAATCATGACTGCGAGTTGTACCGAAGACGGCCGACCATATTGATTGAGAGCATCAAGCGCCGCACGAACTGTTCGCCCTGTGAACAACACATCGTCAACAAGAACAACTTTTGATCCTGCGAGATCGGCAGGAATGTCAGTCACCGTCACCGGCGTTACTGGACGCAAACTGATGTCGTCGCGAAACAGCGAGACGTCTAGTTTTCCGAGAGGAATCGACGGACTGGTTTCGCCTTCAATCTGGTTGATCGTAGAAACGAGTCGTTCAGCGAGCCACACACCACCACGTTGCAAACCGACGATGACCACACCATCAAGACCACGATTGCGCTCAATGATTTCATGGGCAATTCGAGTAATGGCTCGATTAACATCGGCTTGGCCAAGTACTAAGACCTGATTGGGCACCAGAACCTGGTTCGGCGCAGTATTCAGATTTGTGTGAGGGCCGTTGCCCGACGAATCATTCATGTTTTCCTCCGTATGAGCCTCACGGGACTCACTTCACGGTCAAATCCACTCTAGCAGTTCATTGGTCGTCGCGACAGCGCTTCAATACTTCTTCGAGGTCGGTGGGCAAAACCGAGGTGAACTCGAGGGGCTCGCCAGTTAAGGGGTGGTCAAATACCAATCGACCAGCGTGCAAAAACGGCCGGCCGATCACCAGGGGCATTCGTGCTCCGCCATATTGCGGGTCGCCAACGACTGAGTGACCTGTGGCTTGAAGGTGAACGCGAATCTGATGGGTGCGGCCAGTCTCTAGTTCACAGGCGACCAGCGAAACATCAGGTTCGGACAGTGTTTCCAGAACTTCGTAATTCGTGCGGGCCGGCTTTCCACTCGCGACAACTGCCATGCACAACGGATTTCGTGGGTCGCGCCCGATGGGCGCATCAATCGTTCCGATAGGTGCAGCCGGATGACCCCACACCAATGCCGTGTAATGGCGCTTCACTTCGCGCAACGACATCATCGCGACGAGTTCTTCATACGCTTCTTGAGTTCGGGCCACGATTAAAAGTCCCGTTGTTCCGACGTCAAGACGATGGACGATGCCAGGACGATGTTCTTCGCCAACACCGGCAATTTCGGGGAACAGCGCAAGCAGTCCATTCACCAAGGTTTTGTCGTTATTGCCAGCGCCAGGGTGCACAACAACTCCGGCGGCCTTGTTAATCACAATGATGTGTTCATCGGAATAGACCACGTCAACAACAACACTTGGATCGGGTCCAGGCAATTCTGGCTGAGGAATTTTTGAGAGGTCGACCGCAACAATTTGTCCAACCTTGAGACGAACTTTTCCGGACACAGCAACAACTCCGTCGAGTTCAACTGCGCCGAGAGCAATCGTTGCCGTTGCATCGGCGCGACTGATTTCGGCCATCAACGACACAATGCGATCAAGACGCTCACCAGCTAACGAATCTGGTATTTCTTCAGTGATGATCTCAGACATGGTCGACTTTCGGTTGGAATAGCAAATAACTCAAAACAAGGAGTCCCCCGCCAACGTTGACGCAGATATCAGCAACGTTGAAAATAGGAAACCACTGGAAGTCGATGAAATCAACGACCTTGCCATGCAACCACGCATCGCCACGAAAAAGTCGATCCACGATGTTGCCCATGGCACCACCCACAATCAGTCCGATGGCGACGACAGAGATTTTGCTTCCCGATTGCCGCAATGAAAGAAGCAACCCGACAACCACGATTGTGGCGACGACACCAATGATCGGTCCAAAACCTTGACCGCGACCAAAAGCCATGCCGCCGTTAAAGGACAAGTTCAAACGCAATGTCCACAACACATGAACGGTGTGCCCGTCATTGAGTTGAGACACCACCCAATGTTTGCTGAGCTGATCTAGACCGACGACAACAGCAGCGATCAACAACGACAGACTGGGAATCCTGCGCTGGCTTTGACTCACTTATCTCCAGCCAACTCGTTCTTCAACGAGTTCAATTGCCCACGGAATCACCTCGAGGCGCTCGCGAGGAATTGGACGGGTAGAAACAGTGCTGTAGCCGTAGTCACCAGTTTCAATTCGCGAAAGTGCCGCATCAATTTCTTCAATTGTTTGACGAGCCTGATCAGATAGAACGCGATCGCGTTCGCGTTCAACGGCCATGGTGTCACCCTCGCCGCCGTCTTCGTCGAATTGATCGTCACCCATGCCGGCTTCTTCGATGAGTTTTTCTAATTCGTTTTCAAGACTCACTGCACGACCCAACAGACGATCGCGTTGCTCAAGTAATGAGGCGCGCTGACTACGTATAAACGTCAGGTCAAAATCTTTATTCGCAATAATTCCGTCTTTTGATACAGCCTTTTTGCCCGGTACCGGCGGCTTCACAAAAACTGGCTTAGCAACCCTTTTCGGCGCCGGTGGAGCCTTCACTGGTGCCGGAGCGACAGGCTTGGCAACTTTGGCAGGAACGACCTTCTTGACAGGTGCAGCCTTCTTGACAGGCGCAGCCTTCTTAACGGGCACGACCTTCTTGGCAGGCGCTGCCTTCTTAACGGGCGCAGTCTTCTTGGCGGGTACGGCCTTCTTCTTTGCAGGCACAGCCTTCTTGACGGGTACTACCTTCTTGGCAGGCGCAGCCTTTTTCTTGGCAGGAGCAGCCTTCTTAACGGGCACGACCTTCTTCTTAACAGGTGCAGCTTTCTTGACAGGAGCAGCCTTCTTGGCCGGTGCGGCCTTCTTCTTTGCAGGCGCAGCCTTCTTAACGGGTGCAGCCTTCTTCTTCGCTGGCACCGCTTTTTTCGCTGGCACGGCCTTCTTGGCAGGAGCTTTTTGAGCAGTTGACTTCTTGGCAGGAGCAGGCTTCTTTACTGTTTTGCTAGCCATTGCATATGTCCTTTTCACTCGTGTGGTTGGGCAGGATACCCGCAAATTGCCCTATCTCGAGGGCATATCGACGCGAACAACCCCGATATATATGTCTTCATCGTCCAAAGTTGCGTTTGTCGTCCCTTGTCCCCAGTGCACAGATTGCGCCAAAGTTTCGCGGGCAAGTTCATCAATAAACGGTTGAACTTGACGTCGCACCGATTCGGAAACTCCCAAAGTCAGCTCGATTCGATCGCTCACTTCAAGGTCGGCCTCGCGGCGAGCTTGTTGAACCAATCGAATCAAGTCACGAGCGGTACCTTCGGCAGCCAGTTCTGGAGTGATTTCTATATCGAGCGTCACCATGCCAAGACCGTCACCGAGAGCACTACTTGCTGTTCCTTCGGCCGCAACCATCTTGAGGGTGTACTCCCCAGCGAAAAGTTCAATATCTCCGGCAAAAACTTGTTCACCATCTTGACGCCAATTACCAGACTTCACAGCCTTGATGACATCTTGGGTGCGTCCGCCGAGACGTGGACCAAGAGCACCAGGAACCACTTGCAAAACAGCTGAGACCGCGCCAGCAATTTCAGTCGCCAAGGTTACTTTTTTCACGTTGACTTCGTCAGCGATGATGTCGATGAATGAAGCCAATTCAGATGAATCAGGGTGCGAGACCACAAGTTCGGATAGCGGCAAACGGACGCGACGACTATGGGCTTTGCGAATTGACAATGCGACCGAACAAACTTCGCGCACACGATCCATGGCACGAACGAGTTCAACATCGTTGGGCAAATTATTGGTAGTCGGCCAATCAGTGAGATGCACTGAGCGATCGCCAGTCAATCCGGAATAAATGGTGTCTGACAAGAGCGGCAACATGGGAGCAGAAACGCGACACAAAATCTCAAGAATCGTGTGCAACGTATCGATCGCGTCTTGATCGCCTTCCCAGAAGCGATCGCGCGAACGACGGATATACCAATTCGTCAAGACATCTAAGAAGTCACGAACGCCCGAACATGCTGAGAAAAGATCGTAGACATCTAGATCGTGAGTAACACGTTCAACCATTTGTGCCGACTTAGCCAAGATGTAGCGATCGAGGATATTTGTCGAGTCAGTACGGAAAGTTCCGCAAACGCCTTCGGCGTTGGCATACAAACTCAAGAAATACCATGAGTTCCACATTGGCAAAAGCACTTGCCGAACAGTCTCGCGAATGCCGGCTTCGGTCACCGAGAAGTCAGACCCGCGCAAAATCGCCGACGACAGCAAGTACCAGCGCATCGCGTCAGCACCGTAGGTGTCAAAGACAACCATCGGATCGGGATAGTTGCGCAGGCTCTTGGACATTTTCTGTCCATCATCACCAAGAACAATTCCGTGACTCACACAGGTTGAAAATGCTGGACGATCAAACAACGCGGTCGCCAAAACATGCAAGGTATAGAACCAGCCGCGAGTTTGTCCGATGTACTCAACGATGAAGTCACCTGGATAGTGCTGTTCAAACCAAGTGGTGTTCTCAAATGGATAGTGCACTTGTGCGAAGGGCATTGAACCACTCTCGAACCAGCAGTCAAGAACTTCGGGTACTCGGCGCATCATTGACTGCCCCGTCGGGTCGTCAGGGTTCGGGCGAACTAAATCATCAACAGCAGGACGATGCAGATCGGTGACAACAACACCAAAGTCACGTTCAATTTCGGCGAGGCTGCCATAGACATCAAGTCGCGGATACGTGGGGTCGTCGCTCTTCCAAACCGGAATAGGCGAACCCCAAAATCGATTACGACTAATTGACCAGTCACGGGCGTTCGCTAACCATTTGCCGAACGACCCTTCCTTGAGATGTTCGGGAACCCAAGTAATTTGTTGGTTCAATTCGAGCATGCGATCTTTAACCGCAGTTACTTCAACAAACCATGACGAAATCGCGCGATATACCAAGGGCTCTGCGCAGCGCCAGCAGTGCGGGTACGAGTGGTCGTAACTGTCGTGGCGAAGAACAACCCCAGTTTGCTTCAAGTGTTTGATGACGAGTGGGTTCGCCTCAAAGACGTGGATGCCTGCCCAATCGGAAACCTCTGCGGTATAACAACCATGACTATCCATCGGGCAAATTGTTTCAATACCTGCTTCAAGACAAACGATCTGGTCGTCTTCACCAAATCCTGGGGCCATGTGCACGACGCCCGTTCCGTCTTCTGTCGTGACGAAGTCGGCACCAAGAACTTGGAAAGCTGATGGCGTGTCAGAGAAATAATTAAAGAGCGGTGTGTAAGTGCGTCCGACCAACTCAGAACCCTTCAAGGTTCCGACTCGTACGGCTTCACCAAGTTCACGCTCATACGAAACCAAGCGAGCTTCAGCCAAAATGAGTTTCTCGCCGTTCAATTCAACAACTGCGTAGTCAATGTCTGGGTTGACCGCCAACGCCAAGTTTGACGGCAATGTCCATGGCGTTGTTGTCCATGCCAAAATCTTTTCGCCGGTCGCCAGCGAGAACTTCACGGTTAACGCTGGATCTTGACGATCGCGATAGACGTCATCCATGCGGGTTTCGGTATTGCTCAGCGGAGTTTCACAACGCCAGCAATATGCCAATACTCGGAAGCCTTCATAGATCAACCCTTTGTCGTGCAAAGTCTTGAACGCCCACATGACGCTTTCCATATAAGGAAGATCAAGGGTCTTGTAATCATTTTCAAAGTCAACCCATCGAGCCTGACGGTTGACATAGCGTTCCCAATCGTTGGTGTAGCGCAAAACACTCGTTCGGCAGTAGTCATTGAATTTTTCAATACCGAATTCGGTGACTTCGGGATGACCAGAAATACCTAGTTGTTTTTCAGCTTCAACTTCTGCGGGCAAACCATGGCAGTCCCATCCGAATCGACGATCAACTCGTTGACCCTTCATGGTGCGATAACGCGGAATCGCGTCTTTCACATATCCGGTCAGCAGGTGACCGTAATGGGGCAGTCCATTAGCAAAAGGTGGACCATCGTAGAAAACAAATTCGTTGGCACCGTCGGGTCCAGCAGCGCGTTGATTGACCGATTCTTCAAAAGTATGGTCGGTCTTCCAACGTTCAAGGACAATCGCTTCAATCGCTGGGAATGAAGGCTGAGATTCAACGGGTGGATAACGGCGCTCGGTCATAATTAGTCAGTCTCAATCAGAAAATCAACGATTGAGCAAGGATATCGGCACTACGCCAATGCTTTACCGAGTATCTGCAACGCAATCAAAAGGAGCATTGGCGACAAATCAAGGCCGCCCATTGGGGGCAATGTACGCCGAATTGGGCCCAATACTGGCTCGGTCATCTTGTACAACCACGATTGAACTAAGGCCATTGGACTGTGTGACGAGGATGGCGGAAACCACGACATAACAACGCGCAACAAAAGCACAAGGGTATACAGGTTGATCAAAGTTCTGAGGATATTCATGCGACTCAGTACTCGGGATTGGCAGGGCGATTATCTGGCTTCAGCAGATACACACCACGAGCGACTTTTTCAATTTTGCCGTGCAAGGCGTAACACAGTCCGCTCGAAAAATCGATCATGCGACGAGCAACTTCGTCGTCGCAACCCTCAGTATTCAAAATGACCGCATGACCATCACGAAAACGATTGGCGACTTCTTGAATGTCATTAAACCGAATGGCTTTGACGGTATGAGTTTCACCCTGGGTTGACCCGCCCAATGTTCGAACCGACGAACCCTGGCGTGCTGAAATCGGACGAGGCTGCACCGACGAATCATCAAACTGAGAACGACGCGGTGTGGGAACAGGATCGGTATCGCGAGGCGAAACTTGACGGGCAACCGGACGCGACTCGTCAAAGCCACCGCGTGAGTCGGCAGTGCGCGAAACGCCTCCAGAACGATCAACCGAATCATGGTCGTCGTAATCGTCGTACGCATCATCCTCGCCAAGGCCGAGGTAATCCATCGCTCGTCTAAAAATTGACATCACCGAAAGAATAGTCGCTATTTATCGGCCATGGGTGGACGGTCACCGAAGATTGCTGACCCAACGCGAACCATGGTTGACCCGCAGTCGATTGCCAGTTCAAGATCGCCAGTCATACCCATCGAAACTTCACGTAATCCCCATGCTTGAGCACAGCGAGCAGTCGTCTCGAAAGCCTGTCGAGTCGCCACAATCTCACCGTTCGTTGGTCCCACAGTCATTAATCCGGTCACTGTTAATCCCAAAGCTAGGCAATGTTCGTACAGGCTCTCAAGGTCGCTGACTGCACAACCGCCCTTATCGGACTCGCCAGCCGCATTGACCTGCAACATGACTTGAGCACCTGGCGCTCGGCGCGCAATTTCATCAACAACTGAAAGGCGATCAACCGATTGCCACACGTCGACGACCTGGCATAGTGATCGAACCTTGTTGGTCTGCAAACGACCAATAAAATGAACTTCGGGCCGATGGTTCACGTCAACTTCTGGCCACTTTTCCAACAAATCTTGAGCGTAATTCTCACCGATGAGCGAACACCCCGCAGCAACAACAGCATTAACTGCACTTGCGGGAAAAGTTTTAGTCACGGCGATGATTTGAACATTGTCGCCCCCGAGACGATGAACCCGTTGCACGAGCGACTCGTAGTTTTCTCGGATCCGCTCGGCCTCGGGCATTATGTCTTTTGCGGGCATGAGGCCCGCAGTCTCACTTCAGGAACGACGGGACATCGAAATCGTCATCGCCGTCGTCAGTTGACACGGGATCAGACGCAAAGATGTCCTTGGCTGGTGCCGGAGTGCGAGCAGTACCACCGGTTTGACTTGAGCGTGCAGCGGGACGTCCAGTTGGACGAACTTGCGGAGCGCCTTCCCAGCGATCAAAACCAGCAGCGATCACGGTGACACGGACTTCATCGCCCATGTCATCGTTGATAACCGTACCGAAAATGATGTTTGCATCTTGATGCGCGATGCCGTGAATAATTTCTGCGGCTTCGTTCATCTCCATCAAGGTCATCGATGAAGGACCGGTGACATTGAGAAGCACTCCACGGGCACCTTCAATTGATGCTTCGAGCAAATTGCTCGACAGTGCCTTCAAAGCTGCATCACGAGCACGGCTATCGCCACTTGCCGAACCGATACCCATTAACGCCGAACCAGCGTTCTGCAATGTCATCTTGACGTCAGCAAAGTCGGTGTTGATGAGGCCTGGGTTGGTAATCAATTCAGAAATACCCGACACACCACTGTACAAAACCTCATCGGCCCGAGCAAATGCTTCCATGACGGTGTCACGAGCATCTACGACTGACAGCAGACGATCATTCGGAACAACAATCAAGGTGTCCACTTTTTCTTTGAGCTTGGCAATGCCAGCATCGGCCTGTACGGCACGACGACGTCCTTCAAAAGAGAACGGGCGAGTCACAATAGCGATGGTCAGAGCACCAGCAGCCTTAGCGATTTCAGCAACGACGGGCGCAGCACCAGTTCCGGTACCTCCACCTTCACCCGCAGCAATGAAAACCATGTCCGCGCCTTTGAGCGCATCTTCGATTTCATCGCGATGAGCTTCGGCTGCTTGACGTCCAACTTCGGGATCGCTACCAGCGCCAAGTCCGCGAGTGAGGTCACGACCGACATCGAGTTTTAACTCAGCATCGCTTGTCATCAAGGCCTGGATATCGGTGTTGATCGCAATGAATTCGACCCCACGCAGATTTCGCTCGATCATTCGGTTAATTGCGTTGACGCCACCGCCACCGACGCCAACAACCTTGATCTGGCAGATGTAATTGTTTTGTCCACCAACCATGTCGGGAGACTCCTCCACTTTCGGGTGTCGGCAAGCCGACGTTGAGTTGAAAATTACTGGTAATTCGTAGTTAAGTCTCGCACTTCTGAATCTCTAATGGGGGGATACCCAATCAAAGGGCCCATCAGAAGTCCTGCTCACAGTCGCAATTGGGACATTATTTGAGACTTCATTCTCGCAATTCAAGTACTTATTCGTCATCGAACACTCGGCTGACCGCTCGAAACGTCAATCACGGCATAACGATTACTCCCCTGCCGCTTGATTTCATTCACGACCCCAACCAATTTGACCTGGAAATCGTCGGGTCGTCCAAACAGCACCTCAACATCATTGGTGAGTTCTAAAGAAACTTCGCCCTCTGGACTCACCGTCACTGTCAACAGGCGAGCCTGCAAATCGGCCGGCAAAGCATTGATCAATTGAGCGGCCCCCAAAAAGGGTTGTTCAACTGTTTGTCCAGCCGAAATGTTCGGACCAGTGCCGATCATCGGCGTGTAATCGGTGGGATCTCCCTCAATGACATCGAGTACTCGCCCATCACGATCGATCACTCGGTTAAATCCGTCGACCGAACGGAAGAATGCGATCGGAGTGCGTTCAACAATTTCAATCGTGACCCGAGACGGAAGATGCATCGAGACTCGCGCTTGTCGTACCCACGAAATCGTCAGTAGTTTCTTTTCCGCAGCATCTAAGTCGACCGTCAATATCGGTTCACCTGAAACACTGTCTACAACCGATGCAATGAGATCGGGGTCGGCATACACGACGCCTTCCACATCAACCTTGCGGACCGACAAGATCGGACTTGTCAATAAGAGCAGGATGACGACGCCCGCTCCGACGACAAGTCCAACAATCGTGAACCATCGCAGACGCCTCCTCCCCTCTTCGCGGCGAACCGCTATGCGGCGTAAGCGAAAACGAGATGCGCCGTTGTCAGATGCGGATCGAGGTGATTTTCGATCAATGACCTCCGAGTCATCAGTAATGACGACGCGCTTTTTACCTGAGCTATCGACTTTTGTCGCCGAAGCCTTCGGGGTTTTGACCAAATCATCTGAATCATCAAAATCAATTGGGCGAATCTTTTGGGCAAGCTTCTTCAAGACTGAAAATTTGTCACTCATGACTTCCTCGAGCTCTCGTTCCATCATCAAACCCGATGAGCCGTACTTCTGAGCGAAGGTCGAACCCGTGTTTGTCCTTCACAACTTTTTTGACATGCTCCATCACAGCAACGACATCACTTGCACATCCGTCAGGATCAGCCTGAATAAAATTGGCGTGTTTCGTGGAAACTTCGGCAGTACCAATGCGGAATCCACGAAGTCCGCTCTGATCGATTAACTCACCGGCGGCTACTTCTCCAGGAACTGGATTGACAAAAACTGAACCAGCATTTTGCCCGCCGGGCTGATTCTCGCGACGCCATTTCACGATGTCATCAATCATGCTCAAGGCTCGTTCGCTGTCTCCCCAAGTCAATTGAAACGTCGCATCAATAACAATGTCATCGTCAGCTATTGATGAGCCACGAAAACGCAAACCTAAATCTGACTTTTCCATCTCGCAAATTTGGCCCGAACGACTCGAATACATGCGCACGCTCAGCAAAGACTCGTCGATATCTGATCCATGTCCTCCGGCATTCATTTTGATCGCTCCACCAATAGTGCCGGGCACTCCAACAGCCCATTCAAATCCACAAAGTCCAGCAGCGGCCGTACGTCGAGCCATCACCGGCAGGGCGACTGCCGAACCAACCGTCACCACGCACTCGTCGGTTTCCTGTGGCAAATCTAGATGTTGCGCAAAATCGCCAAGTTGCGCCACGATCCCTTCGAACTCTGTATCGGCGAACAAACTATTGCTCCCGCGCCCGAGCACAACGAGGTCGAGTGATGAATCCTTTGCCACTTGCACGACTTTCAACAAAGTCGCCAAATCATTGACTCGGCAAAATAGCGCGGCCGTTCCTCCGACCTTGTATGTCGTCAATGTGGACACCGGAAAATGGCGTTGTGCCAAATCTCCGAGAGCCAGCGCAGCTTGTTCAATATTTGAACTCATGAATTCTTACCGCCAGAACGAAGGTGAATGATTTCACGGGGCAAGAATTCAACATCGCCGCAGCCCATCGAAATACAGACATCGCCGGCACGAAGGACTTGGTTCACAAATTCGGCCAACGATTCGCGGTCTGCGTGCCACAGTATTTGACTCGTGGGATGTGCACTTGCGACTGCATCCACCACGA
The DNA here is from genome assembly GCA_009700145.1 of Actinomycetota bacterium. Lineage (GTDB taxonomy): Bacteria > Actinomycetota > Acidimicrobiia > Acidimicrobiales > Ilumatobacteraceae > Casp-actino8. The sequence continues at coordinate 31,032 of WLMQ01000001.1, read as the reverse complement.
GATGCCCGGTCACTCCTTCAATCTTTTTCGTTCCCGATGCATAAATATCGGTGATCACAACAACGTCTGCATCGACGAATGCGTCGGCGTACTCATCAGACATAATCGCCATGCGGTGATAACGATTGGGTTGAAACACTGCTACCAACCGACCCCAGCGATCATCACTCGTTTTTGCAGCGGACATCACTGCCGATATTTCTCGAGGCAAATGTGCGTAATCATCAACAAAGGTAATGCCGTCGACATTTCCAATAATTTCAAACCGCCGCCCAACCCCACCAAATTTTGCAACTGCAGCGATCGCAACTTGAGGGTCAACGCCAAGGTTTATCGCCATCGCAATAGCACCAGTGACGTTGAGTACGTTGTGTCGACCACGCAATGACATCCGTACCTTGAGATCGGCTGAGTGGGTTGCTGGATCGTTTGAGGTTATGGAAAATGTCGTTTCACCATTTGTTGCCTCGATTGAATGACATCGGAAATTCGCGTCAGATGAAAATCCGTAGGTAACAGTTTGGATAGGTGTTTGCATACCTGCGATGAGCGGATCATCGATGCAAACAACCACTGGTCCTTGGATCCCCGATAAGTACTGCTGGAACCCAGCGGCAACTCCTTGAAGGTCCCCGTATTGGTCGAGATGATCTGAGTCAACATTTGTGAGTATCGACGCAGTCAAAGGCAATTCAAGATGAGTTCCATCACTCTCGTCGGCCTCAACAATTGTCCACGCCGATCCCGTCCACCTTGCCCCGACTCCCTCGTCAAGGACATCCCCACCGACAACGAAGTTCGGGTCGAGCCCAGCTTCAGTAAAAATACGAACCAACAATGACGTCGTCGTTGTCTTACCGTGCGTTCCGGCAACGGCAATTGATGGCCGCATTGCGCAAATAGATGCGAGCATCGCCGCTCGTGTCAGGACCTGAACACCACTTTGTTCTGCTGCAACTAACTCAATATTTGATTGAGGAATCGCAGATGAGGCCGTCACCGCATCACACCCGTGAATGACCGATTGGTCGTGACCAATATTGATCTGTATACCTAGACCAGATAACCGGTTGATGACATCGGAATTCTTAATATCGCTTCCCGAAACCTCGTGACCCATCTGCACGAGACAGGTTGCAATCGCGCTCATGCCAGGACCGCCGACACCAACAACATGGATGCGCGAGTGCTGATGCAAGTCGAGAATTTCTCTCATACGTTGCCACCATTTGCGACGTCTTGAATAACAGAGGCAATCGTGCCTTGGCGATTTAACTCACCAATCTCAAATGCTCTCGCTGAAATTTTCTGCAGTTTTTCAGAATCAGATCGAAGTTCACGAATGATTTTTGACAGCTCTTTCGCAACATCTTCTTCGGGCAACAGTATCGCCGCTCCGTTTTCTGAAAGGTAACGCACGTTGGCTGTTTGATGATCATCTGCTGCACCTTTCCATGGAATCAAAATTGCGGGGACTCCGGTTGCTGCCACATCCGCGATTGTCCCTGCTCCACCACGTCCGATGAGCAAATCGACGCTGCCATAAATATCGGCCATATTTTCTTCATAAGCGACAACTTGGTATGTCATAGCGACTTCTGACTGGGCGACCGGATTCGCGTATGTCTTCATAAATCGTGGCCCCACGACATGTCGAAGAGCCAACTGCGAGTCATCTTTAAATTCTTTCACGAACTCGCTCACTGCGTTATTCAGCATGAGCGAACCAAGCGATCCTCCGATAACCCCAATAAAAAAAGCGCCTTCAGGAACACCGAGGCGCTGCCGCGCAGCACTTCGATCTTGCACTCGATCGATATTTCGAATGACTCGCCGAACGGGAGCACCAGTCATGATGGCTCGACGAAGTTCGCTTGACGGAAATGCCACAGCAGTTGCCTGGGCAAATCGCGAAGTCAATTTGCTAGATCTTCCAGGGATTCGGTCGTAGCTGACTACAACAATGGGAATATCCAATTTTCGTGCTGCCAAAACTGCAGGCAAACTTGCATACCCACCAACACTGACAACTACTTTGGGCAATTCATCTTTGAAGAGCACGACAGCACGGCGCCGCGCCTTGAGCAATCGCGGCAAGAATGCAAAATTGTTTCGCAGTGCTTTCACTGAGAAACTTCTCTGTAGCCCAACTACATCAAAAAAGGAATAGCGAATCCCAAAGGACGGAATGAGTTCGGTCTCAATACCCCTTTGGGCGCCGGTGTAATAAATCTGCTGGAGGTCAATCCCGGCGTCGACCAGCGATTCAGCAATCGCAATTGCTGGCAGAACATGTCCAGATGTTCCACCCCCTGCGATCACCGCAAACGTCGTCATCGCGGACGGCGAGCTACGTTCATCAATAATCCGCAAGCCACCATTGAGACAATAAGCGATGAGCCACCAAAAGAGATGAATGGCAAGGTGAGCCCAGTCACGGGCAACAGGCCAACAACACCACCAATGTTGATAACAATCTGAATCAGGAACCAAGCCGAGATTCCGCCAGCCATCAGCATGCCGAAACGATGGCGACATGACAGAGCCACCTGCAGACCGAAATAGATCAGGAACGCGAAGAGCGTTACTAGCCCAATGACCCCGAGTAGACCCATTTCTTCGGCCAAAATTGCAAAGATGAAGTCGCTATGGGCCAAAGGAACATAGCCCCACTTACCACTTCCTGCTCCGATTCCTGTGCCCGTCACTCCACCGTTCGACAAGCTGATGAGCGCTTGATACACCTGATAACTGTCGCTCTCACGTAATGCTTCGAGATGCATGAACGATGTAAAGCGCGACATTTTGTCTGGACTCATATTCAGGTAGATCGTTCCAAAAACTGCCGAAGCTAAACCAAGGCCTGCCATCGGGCGCAACGGAGCACCTGCCAGAAAAAGAATGGAAGTCGCAATTCCCAGCATCACGATGCATGAACCAATGTCGCTCTGGATGATCGACAACAACGCGCCCAAACCGACCATGCCCAAAAATGGGAACATCGTGCGATTGAGAGTTCCCATTTCTTTGTCGCGGCTGGCCAATAAGTCCGCTCCATAGATGATGATAAATAACTTCATAAATTCAGACGGTTGAAGTTTTTGGTCACCAATATGGACCCACGCATGAGCACCATTGACGCTCGTTCCAAATTTTGGAATGAATGCCATCAACATCAACCCAATGCCAATCCATGGAAGAACTTTGGCCAGGTGTCGCAAGTAATCCAAACGAAACACATAGGCCATGAACATTCCGAGTCCGCCGGCTGCCGCCATAGTTGCCTGACGAATAAACAACTTCCATGGTGAACCACCATTATGAAATGACGTGATTGACGAAGCCGATAGAACCATGACCAAACCAAAGAGAACCAAGGTGATGGACACAGCAAGAATCATGTAAAAGCCGAGCGGCTTGGGGTCACGACTGACATCTTCACGAAAACGTGAACGGATTTTGCCCTGCCCCGCGCGAGCCATTTGAGCGCGTTCATATGCAAGTCGTCGACGATCAGAAATTTCTTTCGGTCGGCGAGTTTGCCGTTGTATAGCTACGGTCATTTGATAACTCCTTGTGAACGAACTGAAGAAAGATAATCACGAACTAGACCAGCAAAGTGATTCCCGCGTTCTGCGTAGCCCCCGTACCAATCAAAACTGGTACAACCGGGTGAAAGCAGGACAACATCACCTGCCGAAGCCGAACGCGCTGCTTGCTCGACCGCAACCTGCATCGAATCAGCCACAACTACTGGCTTCAGTCCAGCAAATATTTGCGCAATCAATTCAGCCGAATCACCAATTGCAATAACTGATTTCACGCGCGATGCTTCAACCGCGATTTGTGCAAGATCTAATCCCTTATTGCGCCCGCCAGCAATAAGTACAACTGATTTAAATCCACGCAATGCTGTCACTACCGCATGGGGAGAAGTTGCTTTAGAGTCGTCGAACCATCGAACTCCGTCGCTTTCGCCAATGAATTCAATCCGATGGTGAGGCGCTGTGTAGGCACACAATGCTTTCGCTGCATGGGTTGCGGTTGCTAAACCCGACTCAATGCACAAAGCGCTCGCAACAAGAGCATTTGAAATATCGTGAGGTAATGATCGTCGCAAATCTGTCGAACCCATGATCGCACCCTGAGGTCCGGTCAGCGTCCCGTCAACAACTCGATAATCGCCCGAACCTCCGACAACACGACGACGACATGTTGCAACTTGTAGATGCTTCAGAACTTCGGTTTCACCAGAAACACCGATGGCGGTGTCGGTCGGTTGCACGTTGCGCCAAATTCGTGCTTTTGCCTCTTCATAGGTACCCATTGATGCGTGCCAATCAAGATGATCGGAATCGAAGTTCAACCAGGCAGAGGCCTCTGCGCGAAAACTTTCAATAAAGGCCAATCGAAACGAGGACGCTTCAACGACAAAAGAGTCGACTTCCATATCAAGCGCATCAACAAGAGGTACTTCGGTATTCCCGCAAGCAATTGTCTTGCGTCCGGCAGCCTGCAAAATCGCTTCAGCCATCATCACAGTCGTGGTTTTGCCATCAGTTCCAGTCACGGCCACTATTGGCCGCGCTCCACCGACTCGCTGAGATTCCCATTCGTAGGCAATATCAAGTTCAGTCTTCAGATCTTTTCGTTGCGATACTGCTTCGCTGATCACTGAATGAGTTTCTGGAATCCCGGGAGCAGGAGCGACGTACGACGAGTTCGCTACCAAGTCGCGCAGAACATTTCCTGACGGTGCAGTGACAACTTCAATTCCGAGTTTGCGCAATTCAATGTGCTTTGATTCGTCAAGGTGATCATCTGCAGCGATGACATCAATATTTTGACGGAGCAAAAATTTGATTGTTGCGAGACCCGCAACTCCAACGCCGTAGACAAGAACTGGTTTGCTCATGGAAGAATCGCGTCACTCATTCGGGTGAAGTCACCGATGAAAAGAGCTAATGAACCGGCGACGCAGATGCCACCGATAATCCAAAAACGAATGATGACTGTAGTTTCGGGCCAACCAATCAATTCAAAATGATGGTGAATCGGTGTCATACGGAAGAATCGTCGAGTACGGCCAGATGCTTTGAAAATCACCATCTGAATTGCAACTGAGCCTGCTTCCAGCACATTGACTCCACAAATCAATGGCAAGAGGAAGTGCGTGTTCGTTGCAACAGCAAGCAATCCAAGTGCAGCACCGATTCCGAGTGCTCCAACATCACCCATAAAAATTCTGGCTGGAGCGGCGTTCCACCACAAGAAGCCTCCACACGCTCCAGCAAAAGCAGCAGACAACACGGCAAGGTCGAGCGGATTAACCGTGCCTCCCGCAAGTACACCATATAACTCAGGATTTCTAAACGACCAGTAACCGATAATGGTGAAGGCCAAAAATCCAAATAGAGCCGATCCGCCGGCCAGGCCATCGAGCCCATCAGTGACGTTCACCGCATTAGTCGTTGCCCACATCATGCCCGCGGTCCACACGACCCAGAGCCACCACGGAATTTCCCAACCTGGCAAGTCATAGCGGGTGAACGACAATGTTTCAGAAATATCAGTTGCGGCTGCCAACCACCAGGTGATTCCACAAGCCATGGCGAAGGTGATGTAGCCCTTCTTCTTCCAAAAGATTCCTCGATTGTGACCTTTATTTACTTTGATGACGTCATCCAAAAGACCCATCGCGGCCATCGCCAAGATGCCAACCCAAATAATCAGAGCTTGATTCGAAAATGCCAGCCCATCACGAAGGTGCGCAACCGTCCAACCGACCATCGCTGAAGAAACAATTGCCAACCCACCCATAGTGGGTGTTCCTGACTTCTTTTGATGATGCTCTGGACCATGGTCTTCTTTGCCCAAAATTGGCTGGCCTTTGCCACGATTGCGAAAGAAGGAAATGAGAAACCGACTTCCCAGCAACGAAAAGAACATGGCCGTTGCTCCGGCAATCATGACGGCGATCATGCGACACTCCTCAACATTTCTAACGCAACCATGCGGTCATCAAAGGGATAACTTTCGGTACCAATTGTTTGACTCACTTCATGACCCTTACCAGCAATGAGAACAACGTCTCCGGAACGGGCAATATTGATGGCTCGTTGAATAGCACGACGGCGATCAACATCAGTGGACAACAATCGATGTCGCATGTGATCTGGAATACCCGCAATGATTGACGACATAATCGCCTCAGGGTCTTCAGAACGCGGGTTATCTGAGGTAACGATTACGACATCTGCTAACGAAACAGCAATCTCGCCCATGATTGGTCGCTTCATTTTGTCACGATCTCCACCACATCCAAAAACCAAAATCACTCTTGATTCAGGAGATGACGCGCGAACAGAGCGCAAAACCTCGGCGAGTCCATCAGGAGTATGGGCAAAGTCAACGAGGACAACAAAATCTTGTCCACCTTCAACTTGTTCAAAACGGCCTGGCACTGCAGGAGCCGCTTCAAGTCCGTTCACGATGTCATCAATAGTGACACCGATTTCACGAGCTGTGGTTGCAGCTGCAAGAGAGTTCATCACATTGACAGTTCCGCCAATGCCGACTCGAATCGTCCGACCACTCCATGAGTATTGGTGAGTTGTGGCAGAAACTTGCAAATCATCAACGTCGCTCATTGAAAACGGCGTGAGTGAAATCTGGGATTCGCGGAGAAGACGTTGCCCGAATACATCATCAGCATTGATAACACCCACTGGAGTGAACTCGTGAGCGAAAAGTCGGGCCTTGGCTTGAAAATAGTTTTCTTCTGACCCGTGGAAATCTAAATGATCACGTCCGAGGTTTGTGAAAACACAGGCGGAGAATGAGGTTCCGTTTACACGCCCAAGTGCCAGCGCATGCGACGAAACTTCCATGGCGACAGCACGAGTTCCATGAGCAACCATTTCAGAGAAGTTGCGCTGCAAATCAGATGCCTCGGGCGTCGTGAACGCTCCACTCAAAGTGCCGATGACTTCAGTTTGCATACCGGAGGCCTTCAAAATGGACGCAAGTAAATGTGCTGTCGTCGTTTTTCCATTAGTACCGGTGATTCCAACGAGAGATAAATGACGTGAAGGATTTCCGTATAGCTCAGCAGCCGCAAAGCCGACACAGGTGCGGGGTTCATCGACGATGATCTGCGGGATTTCTTGTGGAATATCAGTGATCTCACGTTGAACGAGCAGTGCAACGGCCCCACGTTCTACTGCTGCCGCAGCAAAATCATGGCCATCAAATTTTTCGCCCTTGATACAGCAGAAAATTGAGCCGACCCGAACTTGGCGCGAATCATGAGTCATTGAACTGACCACGACGTCAGGATTTCCGTTCAATAAACGCGGCGCCGAGACAGCACATGCGTTCATCATCTCCTCAACCCGACGTTGTGCCACGTTCAGCCGCCTACCGGGCAACCAGTGTCACCTGGTGTGGGCTGAATTGACAATTCATGGATCGCCATCTCGGCCAAATTTGCAAAGACTGGTGCTGCCGCCGTTCCACCGAAGCGGTCACGGCTCGATCGATCTGGTTCGTCAATGGAGACAAGAATGGTCACTTGTGGATTCTTCGCTGGGAAAAACCCAACGAATGTCGCGAAGTACGAGCGCAACCCGTCGTCACTCTTGTACGTACCGTTGGCTTGAATCTTGTATCCCGTTCCAGTTTTTCCAGCAACAGAGATTCCACTGACTTGAGCGCGGGTACCCGTACCTTCACATACAACGCCAGTCAACATATCTGTCATGGTCGCTGCTGATTCTTCCGAAATGACGCGATGAGTGGATCCAGCAGGCGTTTCCCATTTTGATCCCTTCTCATCAATCGTTGCTCGAACGAATTTCGGAGAAACATACACACCCTTGTTTGCAACAGCATTAACCGCTGAGACGAGTTGCAATGAGGTCGCAGAGAATCCATACCCATAGGCAATCGTTCCGTTTTGCGAGCCTTTCCAATCATCAGCAGCCTTCAAAATTCCAGCACTCTCGCCCGGAAACTCCAGTTCAGTTAATTTGCCAAATCCGAAACTTGATAGGTAGTCGTGAAGTTTGGGCGAGCCCAATTCGCTCGCCGCCAGCATTGTTCCGATGTTTGAAGAGTGCACAAGAATATTTCGTAATGTCATTGGTTCAAGATCGTGTGGATAAGCATCTTTAATCGTGTACTCAAAATCTGTACCAGGATCAAAAGTAAATGAACCAGGAACGTCATACACCCGATCGGGCGTTGCAGCACCTGAATCAATTGTGGCCGACACACTAAACACTTTTGCAACAGATCCGGGCTCGTACGCCTCGACTGCAGCCAAGTTGCCCGCAGTTATTGCTGCTACCCCGTCATCACCGCGGCGCACACTGGCAATTGACAACACTTCACCAGTCTTCGTATCCAAGATGATTGCGTTTCCGCCCTTTGCCGACAATTCATTTACTCGAGCGAGAAGATCTTGCTCAGTTTGATATTGCATTGAACGATCAAGGGTGAGAACAAGATCGGTCCCGGGACGTGCCTGCGCAACAATGTGGCTCGTTCCGGGAAGACTTCGACCACGTGATGCCTGCTTCACCATTTCGCCGTCGACACCGGTGAGCACTTTGTCGTATTGAAGTTCAAGACCAGTTGCTCCAGCGCCGAAAGGATCAGTACGACCGATGATGTTGGCTGCCAGTCCGCCAGCAACCTGAACCCGCTTGGGCTCGCTGACTCCGTTGACACCAGAGAGATTCAACGAAAGAACTGCATCAGCGACATCTTGATCTACAAATCTCTGGATATAGACAAATGACTGTTTCTGATTCGCCAACTTTGTTGCTAATTCGGATTCGGCTGCAATATCGAAACCAAGCATTTGACCGAGAACATGTGCGGTAGCTGCCGGATCAAGTACGGCGCGAGGATCGGCATACAGCGAAAGTGCCGGAACCGTAATGGCCATTTCATTTCCGTCGCGATCAAAAATAGTTCCGCGAGCGGCTGGAATTGTGATACTTGACTCGCGCTGCGAAACTCCATACGCGCGATATCCGCTTCCACTCACTACTTGTACCTTGACTGACCAACCCACCAAGATTGTCAGTAGTACCACCGCAAGGCCAACAAACCATTGAAAACGACGCCGTGCCGAGCCACTTCGCCAAACTCGTGCTTTGTGAGCAACTTGTGGAGCTAAGCGTGATGCCAAAAAGGATGAACGCTTTGGTGTGCGCGAATTTGAACTACGTGAACCAGCGGTTTTTGATCGGGATGCAGTCGTTCGAGATGCTGTCGTTCGAGATGCTGTCGTTCGAGATGCACTAGCACGCGACGACGCCCGCCGTGGTGTCGTCGCGGTTCGTTTTGCTGCTGTTGAGCGAGTTGCTCGACTCGGAGTCGGCTTACGAGGGGTCACGGCCGATCTCCGATCGTTGACTTCACTGCTCCATAGTTCACGAGCGGATCATGCGAAACAGAGAGAAGTTCGGGATCAACTCCACCGGTAGAGACCAACACTTGTGCGACAGTCAACGGATCTACTGCAACAAAGTCGGTGCCATTTCCGGGGACCATTCCCATTCCTGTCGCTTCAGTAACCAAACGGGCTGGTTCACGAAGGCTCGATCGCTCAAGCCGCAAAGCGTCGTATCGGTCGCGTTCGGCCGAAATCTGAGTTTCAATTTTATCGATATTGAGTTGGGTCTCAGCGATTCGAGTTTGAAAAACAACAACCAACATCATCATGGCGATAGCCACAAATGCAATTGATAATCCAACAAATACAAACCGACGAGTGCGCTTGGTGACATCACGCTGGGTAACTGCTCGCGCAATAGGCGAAGACTGAGTACATCGTTGTTGTGCGGTACGCGTTGTAACTTTCTTACGTTGCGGTGCAGACTTTGGCTGTGGCGCCGTGCGGGCAACTTTCATTGGCCGAGCCATCAGAGCACCTCCGCAACGCGCAGACGAGCTGAACTACTACGTGGGTTAGACAATTGCTCTTCCGCATTTGGCTTTGACGCCACGCGAACTAAACGCACAATGCGCGTCGCTCCACAACCACACGGAAGGGTGCTTGGGCATTCACAACCGCCGGTGGCATGTTGTTTGAATCGCGCCTTAATGATGCGATCTTCGCCAGAGTGATACGACAACACCGCAACACGACCGCCAATTCGGGTCCGTCGCACTGCCGAGTCAATGGCGTTCGGAAGAATTTCTAATTCCTTATTCAAAGAGATCCGCAGTGCCTGAAAAGTCCGCTTGGCAGGATGTCCGCCCCGACGACGTGCTGGTGCCGGAATTGCCGAGGCGACTACGTCAGCTAGCTCTGCGGTTGTGTGAATAGGTCGTGCGGCAATGATTGCTCGCGCGATTCGACCGGCAAACTTCTCATCTGAATATTCACGCAACAAGTGCGCGATTTCGCCTTCTGATGCTTGGTTCACCACATCAGCAGCAGTCGTCGACTCGGTTGTATCCATGCGCATATCAAGCGGCGCATCGTGACGATACGAAAAGCCTCGTTCACCACTATCGAACTGATGCGATGAGACTCCAAGATCAAAAAGCGCACCCGACAACTCTGTAATGCCGGCTTCAGACATCGCAGCATCAAGATCGTCAAAGCGACGGTGTTGCAACATGGCACGATCGCCATACGGAGCGAGGCGTACACGTGATGCTTCAAGAGCTGCTGGATCGCGGTCAAGGCCAAGGACTCGAAGCCCGGGATGGGCATCAAGAATGGCAGTGGTATGTCCAGCGCCTCCGAGTGTCGCGTCTAGGACGACTCCATCTGGAACGTTCGCAAAGAGTTCGGTGATCTCGCGCACCATCACGGGCTCGTGCGAAAAAACTGCCGGCTGAGTCGACATCATTCGCCCTCACCAGCAATGACACCCTCGCCAGTCGCCAACATGCGTGCGAAACGGCTTGGTTCCCAAATTTCAACTGAGTCAAAAGCACCTGAAACAACAACCTTCGAACCAGTGCTGAGACCCGCAAACTGACGCAGATTTTCATCGAGGGTGATTCGACCCTGTCCATCAACTTGGATTTCGACCATATTGGCGGCCATGGCACGCAATTCGGCTCGGGTCTTTTCGCCGCGCTTGACCGCCTGAGTCATTTCTTCAGCCCAGGCCAGAGAGACCGCAACTGTGACCACACTGATGCATTTGTCCTGCCCAAGCACCAAATAGCAACGAGGTTCGAGGCGGTTTCGGAAGGTCGCAGGAAGCGCGACTCGACCCTTGGGGTCAAGCTGACGCTCGTACCTTCCAACGAAACCTTCCACTGATCTGCCTCTCGTGCCGTGATGAAAACGCTGAGAAATGTGGTTTCTGCCTCCACACTTCCCCTATGTCCTCCATTTTGCACCCCACGACCCCCCTTTGTCAACCACTTTTCCCCTTTTCGCGCCACTTTTTTGGATTTTTTTTTCGCCCGGCCACTCATTTACCTCTGAAAGCTCACAATTGGCCAAAATCTCTAGTAATTCCTCAAGTTGGGCATCTGAACGCGCCGATACCCATAGGTGCTCAACACCACCCATATAGATCTCGCGGCTTCACGCCAGCGACTCCGCACACGGACCCTGACGTCCGTTTGCGCCGTGGTGATGACCCTGATTGCCACGGGCGCGTGGGGTGCAACGACAGCTCGCGCAGCAACATCACCGGCACAAATTTCAGTGGCTCACTTGCCATTGACCAAGAAGGCTTCGACGTTTCCACAAATTGGCGATCGCGGTCAAGCAGTTCGCTCCCTTCAACAAGCACTCGTCGCTCAAGGAATTTCCGTGACCGGTGGCGTTGACGGAATTTTCGGGCAAGGCACATCCAACGCCATCAAAACATTTCAGTCAAACAAAGGACTCACGACCTCTGGTGTTGTGAACTCAACAACTGCATTTCTTCTCGGACTGGCGCCTAGTCCTTCCCTACCAATTCTTGGTCAACGCGGCGCAACAGTGACAGCCCTCCAACAGGCTTTAACTCGTGCATCAATTTCAGTTCGCGGTGGCGTCGACGGAATTTTCGGAGTTGCGACAACAAATGCTGTTTTGGCATATCAAACAAGTCGCGGACTCACTGCAACGGGAGTCGTCGATATCACAACTGCGATTTCACTTGGAATCGTTGAAGGCAGCGCTCAATCAACTGTTCAATCAACTACTACTGCTCCAACTACTACTGCTCCACCAGCTACTCCGAGTCCGTTCCCACTTGCTGGAGATAACAACGATGCAGTGAAGGCACTACAAAAGGCCTTGGTGGCTGCGGGAATTTCAGTTAGGGGCGGAGTTGATGGTCAATTCGGTTCTGGCACTACAACTGCAGTGACAACTTTTCAACAAAACATGCGTATTGCAGCAACTGGAGTCGTCGATCAACTCACCGCCCAATTACTCGGCTTAACGCCAGCACCTACGCTTCCGAAAAATGGCGACACCGGCGATGTGGTCAAGGCTCTGCAAAATCTTTTAATAACCGCTGGCATTGCAGTGCGAGGTGGCACCGACGGGAAATTTGGAACAGCAACGAGTAACGCAATCACCGCATTTCAAAAAGCCCAAGGATTAAACGCATCTGGAGTTCTCGATTTACGCACCGCTCTTTACATCGGATTTATTCCAGGCTTGACGACGAACAATCCCAACAGTCCAACAACGACGACAACGACAACTCCAACGGCAACACCAACGACAACTCCAACGACAGCAACACTGCCGACCGTTTTCCCCGTACTTGGTCCATGTTGGTTTACCGACACTTGGCAAGCGCCACGTTCTGGCGGCCGTCGCCACGAAGGTGTTGACATCATCGCCAAGTCTGGAACGCCAATTTATGCGGTCGCAAATGGCACCATTACCCGCGTGTTCCTTGATCATCCTGGTTCGCTGGGTGGAAATGCAGTACGCCTCACTGCTCTTGATGGCACGTACTTCCACTACGCCCACCTTTCAGCATTCGCCGACGGAGCAGCACTCGGAGCCACTGTCGTTGCGGGGCAAATCATTGGTTATGTGGGAAGTACTGGCAGTAGTTCGTCACCGCATTTACATTTTGAATATCACCCTGGCGGTGGAGCGGCAAGCAATCCTTACTTGGTCGTCAAACCTCTCGACGCTTGCAAGAGCACAACTCCCCCAGCGACAACAGCACCGGCCGCTTAATCCAAAGCAAACCGAATTGCGTCAGTCATTTTCGTCGCAACTGCTGCAGAATCCAACGAAAGATTTGACCCGCAATTTTCAATGTCAGAAATTGTCGGCCGGGGCTCATTCAACAACTCAAGTAGTAATTCGGGTTTCCATTGCAAAGAAATCGCACACTGAAATCTGGCCCAATCGCGCGTTCGACGTTGACTGATGCCCACAACTTTGCGACCGTCCTGACTGAACACCTCACCTGGTCCGCGACCAGCAAAGCAGATAAGTGACGACCAAGCAGTTTTGATCAAGGCATCGCGGTGAAGTTCAAGTTTGACATCGCAAAGTTCTGAGAGTTCTTTTTTGAAAACTTCACCGAGCCACAGTGAAGAATCGCCAACATCTTTTAACCACAAAGAATGTTCACGAGGAATTTCAACGTCAATCCAAATAGTGGAATCTTCGGCAAGAAATACAATTCCGCCACCGCTGCGCCGTTTCACAATTTCAATCTTGTTCGCCAAACAGGCTTTCTCATTAATTAACGACCGCTCTTGCGTTGAACCGAGGATGATCGCTGGCTGCACGGGCGTGAACAGCGAGATAACCGGATCACTTCCTGTCGGTAACGGACGTTGATGAAACTCGACGCACGATCCGGTCAACCTATGAATACGCGATGACAAAATAATTCACGAGGCTTTCAACAAATATGGCTTCCATGCATCTGGCACGGTCCCCGCTTCAACAGTCACCCACGCCAGTTCGCGAGGTGTCATCGGCGGAATCGCCAAACGCATACCAGCTTCATCAGGCGTACGGTCACGCTTGCCGAGATTGCATTTACGGCATGCCGCAACAACATTTTCCCATGCGTGCAGACCGCCCCGAGACCGTGGCATCACATGATCGATTGATTCTGCAAGACCTCCGCAGTATTGGCAACGATGATTATCACGTGCAAAAACTGCGCGGCGCGACAACGAAGTCTTGCGGTGATACGGCACTTTGACGACATAACGCAGACGAATGACTAACGGCGAAGGCAGTGACAAACGTTCACTTCGAATAAATGCCCCGTCATGCTCAACCATTTCGGCCTTGTCACTCAACACCAGGCAAACGGCACGACGAGAAGGCACAACACTGAGCGGCTCATACGTTGCATTCAGTACCAGCGCGCTCCTCATCTGAAACTAATTTCCCCTACGATTCACACCAGTGATCATGACACGGCGTCCCATTGACGGACCCATTGCAAGTACTTCAAAACATCGGGAAGGTTTGGCTGAGGCGCACTGCCCCCATACTGGGTCTCAAGGCGAAACTTCACGTAGTCAGCAGTTGGCACCGGCAAATACGGCCGCATCGTCCACCAACGCGACGGAACCATGCGCCCAGCGACTCGTAGAGCGACTGCCCAATAGCGCGGTCGGACAATCACGCCGGCCACGATGGACGTCATCGCGAATGCTCGGCGAATTCGATTCATGATTCAGCGAGGTTCCTTGGGCAAACCGAGCACCATCTCACCAATGATATTTGACTGAATCTGCGATGAGCCTGCATAAATCGTCCCAGCGCGAGCATTGAGAAAAGCTCCGGTCCAACTTCCGCTTGAATTGGGCGCACTGCGATCGTCGGGTTGGAACGAATTCAAAGGAGGTCGTCCCTCGGGACACATCGCTGAAGCGCCAAGGATCTCCATGGAAAGTTCAGTGACAGCTTGGTGATATTCACTCCAGTAACGCTTGAAGATTCCGCCATCGGGTCCGGGGTGACCTCCGGCAAGGAATTTTGTCAAGGTGCGTAATCCGAGATAACGCATGATCTGAACCTTTGAATACGCCCATGCCAGTTTTTGTCGAATACGAGGATCTTGGTCAACCCCGCATTCCTTAGCCAAGAGCAGCAATCGATCAAGTTCGGCTTGGAAACGTACGGGAACCGTCGCTGCACCCTCACCACGCTCATAACCAAGCAGCGTCATTGCTACGGCCCAACCATTATTCAGTCCGCCAACGACGTTTTCCTTAGGACATACGGCATCGGTGTAAAAGACTTCGTTGAATTCGCTCTCACCGTTGATCATTTTGATCGGGCGAACTTCAATTCCGGGTTGACGCATATCAACCAAAAGAAATGAAATACCTTTATGTTTCGGACTGTCGGGATCGGTTCGCGCCAACGTAAAAATGTGATCGGCCAAATGTCCAGCGGACGTCCAAATTTTTTGTCCGTTCAATACCCACTGATCACCGTCGAGAGTTGCCTTTAGTCCCAGACTTCCTAAGTCGCTACCCGCATTGGGTTCGCTATAGCCCTGACACCACACATCTTCATTGGACAAGATGCGCGGCAAGTAATACTTCTTTTGTTCTTCAGTTCCCCATGTCAACAATGTGTTGCCCAACATGGTGATGCCAAAGCCATCATTTGATCCACCAGTTGGCACGCCCGCCTTGGCAAATTCTTCAGCCAATATCACTTGTTCGAGCGCCGACATACCACCGCCGCCATATTCGGCCGGCCAGCCCGCTGCCAAAAACCGCTCACGATGCAAAATCTTGCGCCAGTCCATCACCCACGCGTGGGCTTCGTCAGCAGGCAATAAACCAATGCCGCGCCAATCGGCTGGAAGGTTTTCGGCTAGGAATGACTGCACTTGGCTACGAAAGACATCTACTTCAGGGTCATACATCGGACGCATACCTGCGAACTTACTCGCCATTTGCTGCAGTCTGTGAATTTTCAGTTGTTGATACTGGTCAGAGCTACAGCGGCAGCACCGATCAACGCCGACGAGTCACCAAGGCCGAGGGGCACGATGGAGATCCCCGCAGTGAATGGCAATTTAGATCGTGAGGCCAACTCTTCATTAGCGGCTTGGAAGAACGGATCGCCCCATCCCAAGGCGACACTTCCTCCAACAACGACCCGCGAAATATCAGCGACTGCCGCGACCGATGCCACGGCTCGTCCTAACAAAATTCCGTTACGGACTTTCAAGTTCATTGGTGCATACATCGGGTCGCGTCCAGTTTCTAGTTCAACGGCCGGACCTGACAAATACGCCTCGAGACAACCTCGTCCTCCACAGCGACACGGGCGATCATCATGCCCAACAATGTCTCCTCCAACCACGATGTGACCAAAGTGACCGGCATTTCCAGTGCGACCCACGGCGAGGCGATTACCGACGACGAGGCCCCCTCCAACTCCAGTCCCAATCACGACTGCCATGAAATTTGCACAATCGCGTGCGGCACCCTTCCAACCTTCCGCCAACGCAAGAGCCTTCGCATCATTATCGATGTACGTCTTCAAACCAGTTAATTCTGAAATTGATGACAGAAGTGGAAAATCAACCCATGCCGGAATGTGCAACGGGGATACCTCGGTTCCACCAATTTTCATCGGACCCCCACAAGCAACTCCACAGGCGATGAGCTCAATGTCAGAGGCTGCGGCTTGAATGCGTTTAATCAACGTCGAAAGCGTGATCCATGGGGCCCGCGCCGGCGTTGCTACTCGGTCTCGACGAATGATGTCACCTTGCGCGGTGACGACAGCAGCAGCCAATTTCGTTCCGCCAATGTCAACTGCCAGAATTCCAGAGGTCGTTGCCATCCCACTCACGGTATCTAGCGTCTAGCGTGTCACCGTGTCTTCTCCCTCCGGTTCAACTTCCTCCCGTTCCTTCGCCCGCATGTTTGAGTCCATCGTGGACAACGTCGGGCTAGTTCTTAAAGGCAAAAAGAGTCCTATTGAGCTCGCTGTTGTTTGCCTCCTAGCCGATGGCCACCTACTCATCGAAGATGTGCCAGGCGTCGGCAAAACTAGTTTGGCCAAAGCCCTATCAGCCTCGATTGAATGTTCGTGGAAGCGCGTTCAGTTCACCCCCGACTTGTTACCGTCCGACCTCGTCGGAGTTTCAATTTGGAGCAAACAACGTGAAGTCTTTGAATTTCAAGAAGGGCCACTATTCGCCAACATCGTGCTTGCTGACGAAATTAATCGTGCTTCCCCCAAGACTCAGTCAGCCTTGTTAGAGGCGATGGAAGAACGCCAAGTTTCAATTGATGGCGTCACTCGAAGTCTGCCGCACCCGTTTCTTGTCATTGCAACACAAAATCCGGTTGAACACGACGGCACATATAAGTTGCCCGAAAGTCAGCTCGACCGGTTTTTGATTCGCATGGAGATCGGATACCCAAACCGCCAAGCCGAACTTGACATCCTTGAACCCAAAACTGGCGCCGATTTAACTGATCAACTCGCACCTGTTGTGACTGCCCAGGACATTCAAGAAATGATCGCCGCCGCTTCGCGAGTATCAATGGTTGATCCTCTGAAGAATTATCTCGTCGATATTGCTCATGCGAGTCGTAAACACCCTCAAGTCGCACTCGGATTGTCTCCTCGAGCGATCATTCAATTGGCGCGAGCGGTGCGAGCACTCGCAGCAGCGCGGGGCCGCGATTACACCACCCCCGATGATGTCAAAGAACTCGCGGTTCCTGTTTTGGCGCATCGACTTGTTGTACGAAACAGCAGCTCTGGTCGTCGCATGACGACGAGTGATGTCATACAAGAAATTCTCGCAACTGTACCTGTCCCTTCTGGACGTTAAATATGCTCTCGCGACAATCCGGAGTGTTCGTCTTCGGTGGTTTGATAACCATCGCTGTCGGTCGCCTCTTCGGACTACTCGAACTCTTCATCATGGGCACGGCGCTCATCACCTGCGTTCTTGTCGCGATGCTTTTAGTTACTACACAAAAACCCAATATTGAGATCAACCGCGCAGTTGATCCGTCTGACCCCGAAGCAGGACTAATCATCCAGGTTGAACTCAGCCTTCTCACAAGCTCACGAATCCCTGCCTGTGACGTCCATGAAGCAACAGAAGAAGGAGGAAGGGTTCATATCTCACTCGCACCTCTACCTTCTGGACAAGTTGCTCGAGCCAATTACCAAATTGCCACTCACCACCGCGGCAGCCTCATTCTCGGGCCAGCAATCGTTGAGGTCGCTGATCCACTCGGGCTTTCGCGGCGATCAAAAAATTTGGGTCAATCAACACCGATCACCGTCTACCCTCAAACAGTTGATATCCAACTTCCCGACCCTAAAACTGGTGAAGGCGAATTGGTAGATGCCATCAAGCGCGCTATCCGTAATCAACCGACGAGTTCCGAATTCCGTTCGATACGCGAATACTCAATTGGCGATGATCCACGTCGTATCAATTGGAAGGTCAGCGCCAAACGCGAAGACTTAGTCGTCAACGAATACGAGACCGAAATTGCGATAGATACGCAGATCACCCTTGATACACGAACTCGTGCGTATTCGCCCGAAGGTTTTGAGCGAGCAGTTTCTGTAGCCGCATCTTTCGCCCGGTCAATTTCGCATCAGAATGTTGAAGACTTCACCAAAGTTGGGATCAACTGTGCATCGCAGAATTTTTCTGTGACGTCTCCTACGGATGCAATATCAGTCCTTAAATTTCTTGCCGAAATAGATTCAAGTGACTACGAGTCCTTAGACATCGCACCACGCCAATCGGGCCAACTCAAAGTGGACATCATTATTTCGGGTCATCCAGATACTCAATGGATTGACACAGTGTGGAAGCAATGCGGCTCAGCCCGAATTGTCGTTGTTATTTTTTGCGACAACTCTTCCTCTGCTGACAACCTTCCACCCCATTGGTTTGTGCTCCCCTGCCAACAACTCGACCTTTTCGCCGAAAGTTGGAATCTTCTGTCCGCGCTATCGGCTGAATATCTCGTCTGAATCGCTCGCCCGTGACAACTTCTGCTTCTCGCCCCGCCAGCAAAGACATTGCATACGATCGAACATTGCGTGACCTGCTCGGAGTGGTGACCCTTTGGATAATGACCATCGTGACGGCAATTTCTTTCTGCCGAATATTCAGTGGGTGGGGATTTCTTCCTTCTTATCTCGTTGTCGCAACTGCCGGACATCTTGTCGCCTACGCACTTCGACGATGGAGATTGCCATTCTTGTTGTCCTTCGTTGGCGTCACGTTGTTTACTTATCTTCTCGCGTCCTATTTTCAGGCCCGTCAAACCTTGACATTTGGACTACCGCTTGGTCGTACTTGGTCGTTCGTTTGGCAAGAAATTTCTGATTCGTGGAAACTCCTTGGCGATGCCGTCCCACCCCTGACACTCCAATCTGGATTTGGGTTTGTTGGCCTCGTCAGCATCGGTCTCATTGCGTTCTTATCGGACTCATTCGCCTTTCGCTTTGCAGGTCGGGTTGAATCGCTCATTCCGTCCACCATCATTTTTGTTGTTCTTTCGAGCGTTGGCATCGACCGAAATCGGACGATCGTCACCGCACTCTGGATCGCCACCGCGATTATTTCTGTCGCCGTTTTACGACTTCGACATCAACTCGCAAGAAGTAGCAAAATTTTTGGGTATCGACCTGGTCGGACAACAATGCTGTCAGCCTCGTACATCGCCCTCTTAGCGGTGGTCGCAAGTTTGATTGCCTTAATGATCGGCCCACGTATCCCAGGTGCTACCGAAGACTCTTGGTTATCAAACCATTCAGGTAAGGCTGGACCACAGCTTGATCCACTCGTTGACATTCGAGGTCGTCTCAACGACCCCACCGACGAAATACTCTTCAGTGTCGCTTCCGAATCCCCTTCGTATTGGCGCACGACATCACTGCCCAATTTTGACGGAAACAAATGGACAGTGTCGCAGGATCTTCTGGACACTGCAGGCGGCGAACTAGCAAACGCAACAACGATTTCCGAAGTAGGAGTGGCGCAAACTGATGTCACTCAACTCGTCACCATCCAAAGCCTCGCTGGAAATTTTGCCCCCGTGGCCGACAGACCAGTGCAATTACGATCAGCGACGCGGAGTTTGTTTTACGAACCTCAAAGCGGAACATTACTTGTCAGCAAAGATGGGCTCAACCGTAACGACAATTATCAGATCGTTTCAACTGTCGTCGTGCCTTCTGCCGACACATTGCGAATCTCATCGTCTTCCTCGCCTCCTGATGTCGACTATCTACAACTCCCACAGAATCAAGAAATCACCGAACTTCGACAAGTAGTTGATCAAATCATCAAGGGTTCGACGGGGAATTATGAAAAGTTGCTGGCGATACAAAGTTACTTCCGAGATAATTTCACCTATTCTCTCGATGTACCAACAAGCAATTCGTCGACAGCAACTCTTGAGTTCCTCAATCGTAAAACCGGATATTGCGAACAATTCTCTTCAACGTTCGCCCTCTTCGCTCGACTGATAGGCATCCCTTCCCGTGTGGCGATTGGGTTCACTCCAGGTGAGCAGTCCCCGATTGGAACATCAAATGTCCAACTCTTCAATGTTCGTAGCCAACACGCACATGCATGGCCAGAAGTTTGGTTTGATGGCATTGGTTGGGTCTTGTTTGAACCAACCCCTGGTCGTGGCGCACCATCAGCCGATTACACAAATGTTGCACCTGCCCAAGATGACTCAACTCCCACTGCCGTCGCGCCTACCACCACCGCCCTCAATCAGCCATCAACCACAACTGCGAACGGGTCAACGACGGTTCCTGTCAACTCGAGTACTCCAGCGACACCATCGACGACGGATAGTTCACGAAGTTCGGCACAAGTTTTTATCTACCTCGCTCTAGCGATCGCGTTGATTTCCTTGTGGGCATTTGCAATGCCTCGTGTCGTCCGATCAACTGCCCGTCGCCGAGAAAGTAACGTGATTCTCCTGACCTGGAGATCTGCTGTCGCTCAATTTGAAGCCGTCCATGGTGAACTTCCGAGCCAACTCACCGTTTTTGAAATTGGTGAACGGTTCATTGAGCAAAGTTGGGCCGATGCCGAACTGATTGAACGCATCGTCAACTTAGTGACACAACATTTATTCGCCAAACTTGAAGTAAGTAATGCTGTGTACCAAGAACTCGATGACTTTGTGAGAACACATCAGTCACAGTTGCCATTGAAGATTCAGATTCGCCAATACCTGAGCCCGCACCTTGCCTGGAAACTTGCTGGTGGACAGCAAACTCGCCCGTAAAGAATTCAGTTATTGAACGCGACGACTGGCCGAAGAACGCGCCTTGCGAATTGCCCCAGCCACGTCCTGAATCCCGGCTTTACCCATCGCACGGGCGTTGCGCTCAATGACAGCCAGCAAAGCGAGCATGCCAACAAATACCGCGAATGCCGCCATGTAATGCACCTGCAATAAGACGACCAAAAGAACTAGGCACAGAACAAGGCCAACCACAGCCCAACGAACTGTTTTTGCCGAATGGGTGTATAACCCCGAAGGCGACACGGCTTGAGCAAACTTTGAATCGTTTTGAAGTTCTTCTTCGATTTGGCGCAAAATGCGCTGTTCGTTTTCAGACAATGCCATGGGTCTCACCTCCTGCTTTCACGGGTTGATTTATAGTCTCACAGACTGAACGACCTAAGGCAAAGCATCCCCTGGTTTTTCTTCACTCGGACCCCATGGTGATTGCCCTAATTCGCGTCGACCAGTGACAGTGATTGAACTTGCTGGGCTAATCGCATCTCGTCCAAACTTTTCTCGGATCTCATCAACTGCTTGACTGGCCGGACTCCAATCTCGTTCAAGATCGGCGGTCGTGCGACCATCGGACACCGATTGATCACTCCCGTCACCCCCGAAATTAAGCAGTGACAATTGCTCGACGGGTTCAACAAATCCCGACACGCTGACACCAATCAAGCGGATACCAATTGTTGGATCAATCTTTTCAAGCAACGGATCAAGTGCTTTCACCATCGCTGGGGCACTAGCCAATGGACTACCCGGAGTAATTGATCGAGTAATCGTCTCAAAATTCGAATATCGAATTTTGAGAGTGAGAGTTCGCGCCGCACTCTCATGAGCGCGCAATCGTGACGACACTGCATCGGTTAGCCGAACAATTTCACGCCGCATTGCCACACGATCGGTGATGTCATGGGAAAAGGTTTCTTCATGACCGATTGACTTCAGGTCACGTACTGTTTGGACTGATCGATCATCAATTCCGTTGGCGAGTGCGAACAGATGACGCCCATGGGCTTTGCCGACAGCCCGAATGAGAGTTTCTTCTCCAAGCGCAACCAGATCGCCGACTAACCGCACGCCGAGGCGATCAAGTTTCGCCAAAGTTGCCGGACCTACTCCCCACAACGACTGCACCGGCAAAGGATGCAAAAAGGCCAGTTCTTCGCCCGGGACAATCAGCAAAACCCCGTGTCCTGCTTTGATCCCACCGCTCGTCGGAATCGGCTTAGCCTTTTTTGAAGCCAACTTGGCGATGAACTTAGATGTGGCAACTCCAACCGAACACGGCAATTCAAGTTCGTTCTGTATTTGTTCTTTAATCTTCCAACCGATCGCCGTGCCATCACCGAAGAGATTGATCGAACCCGTCACGTCAAGGAAAGCTTCATCAAGGGCGATTGGTTCAATAAACGGAGTGAACTGCCCAAAAATCGTGTGCACTTGTTTGCTGACTTTTGAATACTCGGCATAGTCGCCCGACAAAAAGACCGCTTGCGGACACAGTTGCCGAGCTTTCGATGACGACATAGCCGAGAAAACCCCGTAGCGACGCGCCTCGTAATTTGCGGCCGCGACCACTCCGCGAGAACCAGCTCCGCCAACGACAACTGGCTGGCCGACTAATTCAGGATGCCGTCTCATTTCAACCGAAACGAAGAATGCATCCATATCGACGTGCAAAATCGTGCGATGTTCAGTCATGATGCAATCGCCGTTCGATCATCGTCGTTGAATACGTCGCAAAACTCGATCTGTAAACCACAACTTCACGACAAGACCGAACGCCTCTCCGATGATGTGGTGCGTCAACTTTGATTCACCAACAACTCGATCGGTGAACAGAATCGGGACTTCTACGATGCGACCACCGCATCGAACTGCACGATGCGACATCTCGACTTGGAAGCCGTAACCCTCGGCTTGAACACTTGCAAAGTCCATACGCTCCAGAATTGATCGTGAATAAGCGCGGTACCCACTGGTCGCGTCGTTGATCGCAAGACCCAACATGCCAGCGGCAAATCGGTTTCCCCAACGGGACAAGAAGTGTCTCAATGGTGGCCAGTTCTCAATTCGACCACCTGGGATGTACCGACTGCCAAGCGCTGCGTCCGCTTCCATATCAACGACCGAAACGATGGCCGGCAAATACATGGGGTTATGCGAGAGGTCGGCATCCATCTGCACACAAATCGTTGCGCCCAATTCAAGGGCAACGGCAAAACCATCTCGATACGCAGCGCCGAGTCCGGCCTTGTTTTGTCGCCGATGGACTTTCACAAACCCGGGAAAGTTCGCGGGAAGTTCGGTCGCGATCTTGTCGACAAGATCTGCAGTTCCGTCGGGACTGTTGTCATCAACGACCAAAATGGACGCATCAGGCAATGCCGCCATTACCCCAGCAATGACTTGAGCGATATTTCCTACTTCGTTATAAGTCGGTATCACCACAACCACGCGCCGCACTGGGAGAACTTTGTCGTCAACCGAACCTTGGATCACCTCACGAGCCTACGATGTAGACGTGACCAATGAACGTCCACTCTCGGCCCTGCCATCGCCTTTGGCGCGAATCATGGCCTTTGTTTCGATACTTCTCGGGGGTCTAGGCGGAGCACTGATCGGCTACACGCTTGTCGACATTCAATACGATGGCGCCAGCGCAACACCCCTTGGGCTTGGGCTCGTGATCGGCGCAATTGTGGCCGCTGGCGGAACGGCAATCATTGCAGTCCTTGTTTTGCGAGCGACTGGCGAATGGCGCGATATCGGAGACCGCGATTCATGAATGACGATTACGTCGCCTTAATGAATGTCGCGGCCCGCATTGCTCGCAACGCTGGCGATTTGGTGTTTGTCGGTCGTCGCAACGGCGCAGGCAACGTTCAAACAAAATCATCGGCAACCGACATGGTGACCCAGTGGGACACGGCAAGTGAACAACTCATCTTGAAACAACTTGGGCAACTGCGCCCGAATGATTCGATTGTCGGAGAAGAGGGAACTCAAATCAAGGGCACGTCACCGTTGACATGGTTTGTCGATCCAATTGATGGGACGACAAACTTTCTCTACAACTTAAGTGGGTATGCAGTTTCAATTGCTGCTTGTCTCGGAACCGATCCAGTGGCCGCGGCAGTATTTCTGCCGGCGACACGCGAACTCTTTGTCGCCGCAAAAGGACACGGGGCGTGGCTCGGTTCAACTCCACTGCACGTCTCAAATTGTGAATCAATAGAAACTGCACTCATTGCAACCGGGTTTTCCTACAACTCAACTCGACGCGACGCCCAGGGTCAACGAGTCGCGCGGTTATTGCCGCAAGTTCGCGATATTCGCCGTTGCGGGGCCGCTGCCGCCGATCTGTGTTTTGTCGCGTGTGGACGAATTGATGCGTACTTTGAGGAAGGCCTTCAACCCTGGGACCTCGCCGCGGGTCAATTGATCGCTTCAGAGGCTGGAGCCACAGTTTCTAACTTTTCGGGTGGGCCAATCGTTCCTTCAGAAGTCTTAGTGACGACTCCCCGAATTCATTCGTCGCTGGTGTCATCTTTGTGACCCGATCTCAAAGAATCGTCACGCTTGTCCCCGCCGCAGCCCTGCCATAGGGCAAGATGTAGACGTGGGTACAAGAATCCTTGCTGTTGAAGATGATGAACGAATTCGTGCCGCGGTCAAGTTGGCGCTCGAAGACGAAGGCTGGACCGTCGACGAAGCCGCAAGTGGCGAAGAAGCTGCACTTTTATTCCTCCGTCAGCCCGCTGATGTCGTCCTCATCGACATCATGCTGCCTGGCATAGACGGTTTCGAATTATGTCGCACCATTCGTCGATCCAGCGATGTTCCGATCGTGATGGTGACCGCTCGAGCCGACACTCACGATGTTGTCGCCGGTCTTGAAGCCGGAGCGGACGATTACCTCACCAAGCCATTTGCACCCAAAGAACTCTCGGCAAGAATTCGAGCCTTATTGCGCCGAGCCCGTCCCGCGCATCCCGCTCACCCAAAACTCATCTTTGGCGACCTCGAGATCATTCCCGACGAAGGCAAAGTTTTGCGCTCGGGCACCGAACTTCATTTGACAAAAACAGAATTCAGATTGTTATGTGAACTGGCACAAAACCCCGGACGAGTTTTTAGTCGCGAACATCTGCTCGATCATGTATGGGGTTACGGATACTTTGGCGATGGACGTCTTGTCGATGTTCATATCCGGCGACTTCGCACAAAAGTTGAAAGTGATTCTGCCAACCCGCGTCACGTCGTGACGGTACGTGGCCTTGGTTACCGTTTACAGGCTTGATACTTGGTGACAATCGAGCCAGACATGATCGAGCCGCCGGCACCCAAGGCTCGTTCCATGAAATCAGATGGTCCATCTCGCCGTTGGCGTATACGCCCTATGGGATTACGTAGTCGAATTCTTTTAACTTTTGGCCTCGGCAGTTTGGCGTTGTCGCTCTTCTTGGCGCTTGCGACTTTTAATTTCACCCGTTCTAATTTGGTAGACGAACGAACGGGAAGCGCAATTAATCAAACGTACGCCGATGCATCGCGCCTCGCTGTTGACCTCCAATCAAATCCAACCAACATCCAAACTGTGCTCGAGAGACTTGGGGCCGATCGTCCACTGGTTTATTTTCGTGGCACTTGGACGGGAAATGACGCACGGTTTTCGTCGTCTGTTATCCCACCTTCATTGCTGAATGCAGTCCTACAAAATCGTCAACCAACAACAATGCGGATTGAGGTTGAAAACGAATTGGTGCTCGCCGTCGGAGTCCCGATTGATTCAGCTGACGCAATCTATTTCGAATTCCCTTCAGTTGATGACGTGCGTTCAACGCTGAACAGCGTCAACCTTGCTCTCATTCTCGCCGCCGGTATCACAACACTTCTCGGCGTAGTCCTTGGAGCCATCGCAGCTTCACGGGCCGTTCGACCACTGACCGCCGCCAGTCAGGCTGCACAGGCCATCGCCGGCGGACGACTTGATACGCGTCTTGCAGAAACCGAAGACCCCGATCTTGCAGTACTCACGTCTTCATTCAACGACATGGCGAGTGCATTGCAGTTGCGCGTTGAACGTGACACTCGTTTCACGTCGGACGTCAGTCATGAATTGCGATCTCCGCTGATGACTCTCGCCGCGTCGGTCGAAGTCATGCAAGCACGCCGCGATGAAATGCCAGAACGTGCCCAAGCGGCTCTCGATCTGCTCGTTGCCGATGTTTCCCGGTTTCAAGGTCTCGTCGAGGACTTACTAGAAATTTCACGTTTTGATGCTGGCGGAATTCGACTCAATGTTGATGAATTACTTGTCGGCGAATTTGTGCGTCAAGCGGTCGCTATTAGTAGCGCCCCAGACACACGAATTCTGGTTGCCGAAATCGCCGAAGAAATGATGATCAAGGGAGACCGTCGCCGCCTCGCCCGAGTTGTCGCCAACCTCATTGATAATGGCAGGGCATACGGCGGTGGCGAACTTGAGGTATCGGTGTTTGTCCCCGATGACGAAGATCCTCCCTCACAAATTTGGATCACCGTCGAAGATCATGGCCCTGGTGTTCCCCCGGATGAAAGAGATCTCATCTTTGAACGGTTTGCGCGCGGGTCAATTGCTGGGCGGCGTAGTGGGTCCGAAGGTGCCGGACTCGGGCTCGCACTAGTCGATGAACACATCAAACTGCACCGCGGACGGGTGTGGGTTGAAGATCGTCTTGACGGTCTAGATGGCGCCTGCTTCATCATTGAGTTACCAGCGGAGCGGGTGTAACGATGAACCCGAGAAAATTCATGTTCGTCCGAACCACGATCGGTACTGCACTTTTCACTGCAATGGTTGCTGGCTGCTCATTCGGACCCGAGAGTCAACCACAAATGATTCCCGAGTCACAGCAACAGAATTTGAATGAGGCGACTTCTTCCAATGAGGTGGACGCCGGATTCGGACGTGTCTACTTGCAACGCTCCGAAAGTACTGGCGGCTCTGTGCTGACTGGAGTACGGCGCAATATCTCGAGCGATCCTTTCGACATTGTCCAAGTTCTGCTCAGTGGCCCCACCAAAGCCGAACAGGAAGCTGGACTTCGCAGTGCTATCCCCGCATCTACAGAAGTGCTATCTGCCCGTTACGTTGCCAGTGATTTGGTGAAGGTTGATCTCACTAATGAAATCTTCAAAGCCACGGGTGATGATCTTGTCTCATCAGTCACCCAGATTGTTCTCACCCTGTGCGACATCTCTGGCATCGAACGAGTCATCATTGTTGTGAACGGACAGGTCAATGAATGGCCAAAAGGCGACGGATCGCTGACGTCGCAACCCTTAACTGCTTATGACTTTCCAGGTCGCGCTATCAGCAGCCAACCAGCTTTTCCGGCCATTGTGAATACGCTCAACAGATAATCAGTCTCGAGCATTAGCCAAAGAACACAGAAGCGATTTCGTGGAAGAGATTCATGTCAATCGGACGCTCCTTATTGACAACTTCACTCAATGGCACCGTTGTGACCTGAGAAGAACGCAATGCGACCATATGGCCAACTGCACCGTTGTGCAGCGCATCAACAGCTGCAAGACCAAAACGAGTCGACAGAATCCGGTCGTATGCAGTCGGCGTACCGCCGCGCTGAACATGGCCAATCTGCACAACTCGCGATTCGTAGCCGGTGTGAGATTCAATTTCTTGAGCGATCGTTGCGCAAATTCCGCCGTATCGCGGTCGTCCAATTTGGTCATGCTCATATTCGGGCAACTTCATCGTTCCCGGTATTGGTTGAGCACCTTCTGCAACGACCACAATTGACGCATACCGTCCTCCCCTGTGGCGGTTGGCAACTTGTTCGCAAACTTTGCCGATGTCAAAGGGTTCTTCTGGAACCAGAATCACCGTTGCTCCACCCGCAATACCGGCGTACAACGCAATCCACCCAGTGTCTCGTCCCATGAGTTCAACGACCATGACTCGGTCGTGGCTTTCGGCGGTTGTATGCAGGCGATCAATTGCATCGGTGGCAATTTGAACTGCTGTGTGAAACCCAAATGTGAGATCGGTTCCAAAAACATCGTTATCAATGGTTTTCGGAACACCAATCATGGGCAGTCCAGTTTGTTCGAAGATCAACGATGCCACCGTCAACGATCCATTTCCACCGATGACTATGAGCCCATCAAGTTTTTGTTCGGTAAAGCATTTCCGAACCAGATCAATTCCATCAGTGGTGTCAAACGGGCTACCGCGACGGGTACCCAAGATCGTTCCCCCTCGCGGCAAGAGTCCTCGAACATCACTTTTGTGCAACGAAATATAACGTTGCTCCATGACCCCATCCCACGAATCGAGAAATCCCAAAAATTCGTCGTTGTAGGTGGCAATACCTTTACGGACAACTGCTCGGATCACCGCGTTCAATCCTGGGCAATCTCCGCCACCTGTCATGATTCCGATGCGCATGTGATCAGCCTAGGCATGAAACAATGCAGGGATGGCTTGGGATTCAACAAGAACGGTCAACTGGGGACGACTCACTCGGGAGTGGGTTGTTTATGCGGTTGTGATGGCTGCGGTGTTTTTGATTTTCCTTCAAGACAATGTGTCAGCCGGATCAGTAGCAGGTCTTGCTGCCTCATTCCCGATGTATCTCATCTTTGGTGGAGCGCTCGCAAAAATGGGCTACCAGCGCAAGACACTCAGCGATCTACGTCGTCAAACTCCGGTGCGCTCGCCTCGTGCCAGTAGAAAAGCATCAAGCAGTGGCGACACCCCAAATGCAACCTCAAGCCGTACACGACCTGCCCCGACGAGTCGCACGTCAACTGGCCCGACGCAACATCGTTCAAACAAGCGCAAAAAGCGATAACCATGAGTACCTCGCCGTACGTCATGGCCATTGATGCCGGCACGACCGGCGTGCGGTGCCGGGCCGTATTTGTCGATGACCAAGAAGTCGTTGCCGCGTATCGTGAATTTACGCAACACTTCCCTGAACCAGGATGGGTTGAACACGACGCGGAAGAAATTTGGCGAGCAGTTGTTGAAACATTCAATGAAGTTGTCAGCAAAATTGGGGCTCCTGCTGCTATCGGAATCACCAATCAGCGTGAGACAGTCGTTGCATGGAATCGCTCAACAGGCGAGGTCTACGGCCGAGCAATCGTGTGGCAAGACCGACGCACCGCTCCCATGTGCGAACAACTCGCCGCCAATGGTCATCTAGAAACTGTCCGGTCAATCACGGGTCTTGTACTTGATCCATATTTCTCCGGTACAAAAATGGCTTGGATGCTTGCTCACGGAGTTCCCACTTCGCCCGATCTCGCACTTGCCACTGTTGACAGTTGGATTCTCTGGAAACTCACGCACGGACAAGTATTCGCAACTGATCCCTCAAATGCCAGTCGCACAATGCTGTTTGACATTCGCACGTTGGAGTGGAGTACAACGATGAGCGAACTACTTGGCGTACCTGTAACTTTTCTCCCCAAAGTTCTTCCATCAAGCGGTCGATTCGGAATAACTGCAGCACCCGAATTGCCCATGGGCATTCCGATTTCTGGAATTGCTGGCGATCAACAAGCAGCTCTTTTCGGACAGACCTGTTTTTCAACGGGGATGGCCAAAAATACCTACGGCACCGGAAGCTTCATCTTGATGAATGTTGGTTCACAATGCCCCGAACCAACTCCAGGACTGCTCACCACGGTCGCTTGGAGCATCTCCCACTCTGATGGCACGGTGACGACTGCATACGCGCTTGAAGGAGCAATCTTCGTCACCGGTGCAGCAGTTCAGTGGCTGCGCGATGGACTTGGAATCATTTCCTCCTCGTCCGAAATCGGACCTCTCGCCGAATCGGTGAGCGATAACGGTAGGGTTTACCTAGTCCCCGCATTCACTGGCCTCGGAAGTCCGTGGTGGGATCCTTATGCTCGCGGAACGCTGATCGGCATTACTCGCGGCACCAACCGGGCCCATATTGCGCGGGCTGTCGTCGAAGCCATGGCTCTGCAAACACGGGACGCTGTTGAGGCCATGCAACTTGCAAGTGGTACTCGCATAGCCGAATTACGCGTTGACGGTGGAGCCTCGGTCATGAATCTCCTGCTTGAGTTACAAGCCGATCAACTGGGAATCACGGTTTGTCGACCGGTTGATCAAGAAACGACGGCGCTCGGAGCAGCCTTTCTGGCAGGACTCGCCGAGAATGTCTGGCCGTCACTTGATGCGCTCAGCGAACGTTGGGTGTGTGACGTTGTCGTCACCCCGCATGAACCAGAGTCAATTGAAAGAATCTTCGCTGATGCCCTGCATTCAACGTGGCTGAATGCAGTGACCCGATCACGTGACTGGGCTGAACATTCGCAATCAACTACTGACGATTAACTACTGGCGACTAACTGCTTGCTAACGCAGAACTCACAATGCGCGCAATCAAGGTGAGATGTTGACGTTCGCGTAATCGAAATGCCCCGCGTTGGCGTCCGACAACAACTCCGGCATCAAGTAAATCAAGAGGTGCCCACGCCACATCGGCTGGCGTATGTTCGTGTTCTACATCGCTCGCAAGATGACTAATGCCACCCAAGAAAGCCATCACCCATGGCAGGTCAGGAACATCTCCTGAAACGGCAAGCGGTGATTGCGCTCCGTTCGGCACAACGGTGCACCAATCGGCTTCGAGCATGTCACGAACTAATTCGCAGGTCGCCTCAGTTCGCTCATCTCGTGGAGTCTCCATGATGCGCGCTGCAGTGTCGAGAGCTAAAACACTTTGATCTGGTCGGTCT